>CANPXY010000009.1 GCA_947587115.1 uncultured Bacilli bacterium | reverse complement strand
GCGATATGGTCGAAGTAGCGCTCTTTGAAGCCATCAAACCTTATAATGACGAGATGATCAAACTGTTGATGAAAGCTAAAAATTTGATTGCCAGCGCCAAAAAAGAGAAGATCGACCTCACGTTTGATGTTGAGATCGACAACACTAAACCAACCAGCTATAAAGATATAATCTATAATCGTAACGAATTAGAATATATTCATAACGAAGTTAAAAATCTTGAAAAAATGTATCTCAAAGAAAAACAGAAATTGGCCTTGAACGATCTTGATGCGTTCCTAGAACAAGTTCGTTCTATCAACAATCATAAGGTCCTCATCATGAAAGTAGCCAACTATGATATGGAAATTTTAAAAGATCTTGCCGATCAACTTCTCAATAAAATAGAAACAGGACTCATCTTCTTTGCCAACGTCAAGGACAATCACACGATCAACTTCATTTGTCGAAACAATCTTAAAGAAATGAATGCGGGCTTACTCGTAAAACAGGCAGCAATGCTATCGGATGGTAATGGGGGAGGAAGTGCTACCTTCGCACAAGGTGGAGGAAAACACGATCAAAAACTAAATGAAATCTTCACTTGGCTCGAAGGAGAAATTCAGTGAGGACTTCATGAAGTCGATCTACGTATATCAATCGGGTGACCCCGTTCTAAGAAATCAAAAAGTGCAAGAAATTAAGGCGCATTACCATATTGAAGACGATGCGATGAGTCGTTATGACTTAGAAGAAAATACCTTGGACCAAGTATTAGAAGATCTCGACACTTATTCCTTTTTGAGTAATAAAAAATGCATCATTGTAACGCATCCATATTTTCTTGTGAGTGGAGTAGGGAAAGAAGAGGATGAGGCCATCCAACATTTGGAAAAATATCTTAAAAACCCCAATCCCGACCACATCTTGATCATCTTCGCCGAGGAAGTCGATGAACGGCGCAAAATCGTTAAATTACTTAAAGAAACTGCTCAATTCGAACAATTAGAGACCAATCCTTTAACCCTCATCAAAGAGGAGCTTAAAGGTTATGAATTAGAGCCAGGAGCTCAAGCATTATTGCTCGAATTTTGTAATCAAGATACTGCCAAATTGAGGCAGGAATGTGAAAAGTTGAAACTCTATGCTCTAAAAAGCAAAAAGATCACCAAAAAAGACATTACGATGCTTGTAGAACGGGAATTAGATCAATCCGATACCTTTCTCTTTTCATTTCTAAATGCACTGATTACCAAAGACCAACAGGCCTCTTTTTCCAAATACCGTGATCTACGAGCACTTGGATACGATGCCATTGCCATTTTAGGAATGTTGGCCAATCAATTTCGCTTTCTCTACCAAGTAAAAGTTCTTACGAAAAAGAATTTCAAAAAAGAAGAGATACGCAAAATCCTCGATTGTCATCCATATCGAATTGACAAAGCCAAGGAAAATGGCCGCTACTATAGTGAAGAAGATCTTCTACGTTACATCGATCGCTTAGCAACCTTAGATTATCAAATTAAAAGTGGTCTCATCCAAGCCGAAGATGGATTAGAAAACTTTCTTTTGACCACATAAAAAAGCCGGTTTAAGCCGACTTTTTTTCTTTGAGTTTTTCTAACTTTTGGTAGACATCTTTAAACGTTGCCTCATGACCTAAATTTTTAGGTTGATAATATTTTTTATGTTTGATATTATCTGGCAAATATTGTTGTTGAACAAAGGCATTCGGATAATCATGCGGATATTTATAATCTTTAGAAGTAGTTTTAATATGATTTGGAACATTGCCACAATTTCCAGTTTCAATATCACTTAATGCCTGATCGATGGCCATCTTCGCAGTATTGGATTTGGGCGAAAGCGCCATCTCAGCAATGACTGTCGCAAGGGGAATACGAGCTTCCGGAAGGCCCACCAATTCACTAGCAGCAATGGCGGCCATCACTTTAGGACCAATCGAAGGATTGGCAAGCCCAATATCTTCATAAGCAATGACACTCATTCGTCGATAAATACTATCTAAATCTCCGGCCTCGAGCAATCGTCCGAGATAATGCATGGCAGCATCGATATCGCTTCCCCGAATTGATTTTTGAAAGGCCGAAAGCACGTCATAATAACCATCTTCATTTTTATCATGAAAAAATACAGGTTTGGGATTGATTGTTTTAATCGTGTCGATCGTAATTTTTTTATCACTTGATCCATAGTAAGCAAGCTCCAAAAGATTGTAAGCATAACGCAGATCATTTCCAGCCAGTTTGGCAATATATTGTAAGGTTTCTTCATCAATTTCAATTCCTTCAAGATCTGGATGCAAGATGGCGCGATGAAGTCCTTCCAAAAGATCCTCGGTCGTCAATTCGTGCAGTTCAAAAAGATGACAGCGACTACGAATGGCCGGATTGATACTGTGATAAGGATTGCTTGTCGTCATGCCGATCAAAGTGATCAAGCCACTCTCCAGCTGCGGCAACAATAAATCTTGCTTATCTTTATTCAAACGATGAATTTCATCCATAATCAAAACCAAGCCATCATACATTTTCGCTTCCTCAATGACTACATCAAAATCTTTCTTATTATTGATGACCGCATTCAAAAAGCGAAAGCGAACTCCCAAATCTTGCACAATGGCACTGGCAATAGAGGTTTTTCCAATGCCCGGTTTTCCATAAAGAATCATCGAAAATAATTTTTTATTCTTTACTAAATTCGATAAAATCATCCCATCTCCTAAAAGATGTTGTTGACCAATGACCTCTGAAATGCTCTTAGGAGCGAGTTTTAATGCCAATGATTTTTCCATATTCATCACCAACTATATTTTATCAAAAAAATGAAAAATAAGCGAGTAGAACATATCAGCAACAAAGGACCACTTGAATTATCAAGGAATTTTTTATATAATAAGAATGGTGAAAGAAATGAAAGTCATAGATGCGATCGACGATTATTTGAATTACTGCCGTTTTGAAAAAAGACTATCAAAAAATACTGTTTCATCTTATACTTATGACTTAAAAAGCTATAGGGCTTTTTTAATAGAGCAAAATATCACGGAAGTAGAAGAAATAAAACAAGAACACATCACCGCTTACCTCAAATATTTAAGTGAACAAAACGAAGCGATTTCATCGATTGCACATCAACTGACCACCATTAAAAACCTTCACAAATATCTAGTGCGTCAAAAAATAGTTACAAAAGATGTCTCAGAGACCGTCGAACGACCGAAATTACGTAAAAGTTTGCCACATACACTTTCGGTGGAAGAAGTAGATCAACTTTTAGATCTGCCACTTAATACAGCATTTGACTATCGTAATAAAGCAATGTTAGAATTGCTCTATGGTACAGGTCTTCGAATTTCTGAACTTATAAATTTGACACTTCACAATGTCGATTTTACCAATTGTGTCATTAGAGTAAATGGAAAGGGGAGCAAAGAGCGTATAATTCCATTAGGGGAATACAGCATGAAGGCACTGCAAGATTATCTTCCAGAGCGCGAAAAATTAGAAAAAAAAGTTCGGTACGACCAACTATTTTTGAATAATCATGGCAAGCCCATCACCAGGCAAGGATTTTTTAAAATACTTAAAAAACTACTTCTGGAAAAAGGACTAAATCCAAACGTTTCCCCGCACACCTTACGACACAGTTTTGCGACGCACTTATTAAATCATGGCGCTGATCTACGGAGCATTCAAGAGATGCTAGGACATTCCGATATTGCTACTACAAAGATCTATACGCATCTTGACCAGCGCAAAATCAAAGAAGAATATCAAAAATATCATCCCAGAGATCATAAATAAGGAGAATAGATATGAAGTTTAAACGTGTATTTTTAATTGTATTAGATTCCCTAGGAGTAGGGGAAGCCATCGATGCCGATCACTATCATGACCAAGGAGCAAATACGCTCGGGCACATTAAAGAGAAATATGATCTATTTGTGCCAAATCTTCAAAAATTAGGATTTTTAAACACGCTCAATATGGATGAGAATCCTGACGTTGAAGCATACTATACGATCGGCCGTCCAAGCAATGTTGGAAAAGACACTTTATCAGGACATTATGAAATGATGGGCATTGAAAGTAAAATTCCTTTTAAAACATTCAACGACAAAGGGTTCCCAAGCGATTTAATCGATACAATCGAACAAATTACTGGACGTCGAGTGATTGGGAACAAATACAGTGAAACAGATGAAATCATTCAAGAACTTGGAGAACGTCAGCTCAATTACGGATCGTTGATCATCTACACTTCATCCGATTCAAATCTTCAAGTTGCGGCGCATGAAGACGTCATTCCGGTCGCTCAACTTTACCAATATTGTGAAAAGATTCGTGAAGTTACTAAAAGAGAAGAGTGGCAAGTCGGACGCATCATCGCTCGCCCTTTCACTGGAAAACCAGGAAAGTTTAGAAAGTTAAACAATGAACGTCGTGACTATGCCATCAAACCACCACATCATTCTGTTCTAGATGCACTTAAAGAGAACAACTTAAGCGTCATTGCGATCGGCAAGATCAACGATGTTTTCGATGGGGAAGGAATTACCAAAATTATCAAAGCTCCTTCCAATATTGAAGCGATCAACAAATTGACCGATATCATGGATAAGAACTTCACAGGATTATGTTTTGCCAATCTAAATGAATTTGATAGCAATTATGGTCACAGACGTGATATTGAGGGCTACGCCAAAGCAATCGAAGAGTTGGACGTAGAAATACCAATTATGTTAAATAAACTCGATACAGAAGATTTATTGATTATTACAGCCGATCATGGCAATGATCCAACATTCCCAGGAAACGATCATACTAGAGAAAACGTCCCAATTCTAATCTACAGTCGCAGTTTTCTAGAGCCTAAGAGATTACCAGTCCGTAATTCTTTAGCAGATATTGGTGCTACCATCGCTGAAAATTTTGAAGTTAATCAACCACTAATTGGTACGGGTTTCTTAAACGAATTAAAATAAGAGTAGGGGAAGAGTACACAAAAAGGAATCAACTATGATTCCTTTTTTGCATCATTACATTCGAAGCTCGCACAAATCGTTTCTTCCTGATCTTCTACTTCGTCATTTTTACAGTTGCAACTTACTTGAATCTCATCAAGATCACAATAACCACAACTATAATCATTATGTTTACAAGATTCTACGTCACACCGAATACTAGGATTTTTCTTTTTCATGATTGACCTCCATTGATAGTATTGACGATGAGACTTAAAAATATTCAAAAAAAACTTGTTACTTCCCCTATTTTATTTGTATAATGAAAGTAGGGTGAGAAACTATGAAATATTTAAAGACTATCATGCTTTTATTTATTGCAATCGTACTTTTTACAGGCTGTAGTGATTTAGACGCACCAGACTACGTCAAAACAGAATTTAAACTCCACGAGAACGCATCCATAGACAACTATACGATCACGATGACGAAAAACGACGCTGTAGAACAATATAATGGAGAAAGTTCGATCTATGGACAATACTTAATAGTGACCTTTGAAATAACAAATCATAATACAACCGTAGAACAGATCAGTGAAGATAATTTTTATTTAGAAGTAGATGATCGTATATATTCAGGAACGATTTTAAATGACGGAACCATTGGTCCAAATCAATCAAAAGAAATTACAATCGTCTATGACGTCCCAAGAGAAGATGATTATGAACTATTATTCTATTCAGGAGTAGTAGGGAACAATATAGAATTTGATATTGAATTATGGTAATTCTATAAAGAAGTTAACATAACATCAATTATAGGAAGTTGGATAATTAACATTATATATAACATTTTCTCCTCTAGCATATGTACTGTACCTATTTCTCTTTTTTCTCTTTACGAAGATTATAAAAGAACAAAAAAACTCCAAAGATTATGCATAAAACAAAAAATATAATTAAAATCATAGCCATATTGATTGTAGGTCCGTCATTAGCAATCTCACGAAAATTAGCTGGACCATCAATTGAAATAGATCCCCAATCTATATCACTTAAAACAAAAATATAATCTTTCATATACAAAACCTCCGAAATACCCTACTCTTCAACATAATACAATAAAAATATAACATAAAATAACAACAAATCAACGAAAAAGGAATCAATAGTTGTTACGTTTACGTAAATTAAGTATCAATCTTAATACAATGAACTATTTCACCAACAAAAAAACAGATTTTTAATTATCTGTTTTTTTGTTGAATTCTAATAATTTACATCACAATTATTAAAAATGTTATCTTCCTTGTTTTGAACGCTTCCGCCTTCATTCTCATATTCCAAAATTCCATAAGAGAAAGAAGTGTCTGGATCATGATATTGGAAATTCGTGAAGATATTGCCTTGCACTACTCCACTCGCTCCATTCATGAATACGATACCGTTTTGAGCAGCAGCTTCTGGATCAGTTCCTGCTCCAATGAATGTTGTATCGGTAATGGTAGCATTGACACCAGCTCCAATGAAATGACAACCATTTTTATTAAAATTGTTAAAATGTGAACTCTTAATGACAATTGTAGAGGTACCATAGGCAGTTACTCCCCTACCATGTTGGGCACCACTATAGCGATCATTATTTCGAATGTTAGTAACGATCACTTGATCTAAAGTTAAGTTTCCATTATTTACTGTAATTCCATCAATCTCACTTACTGTAGCAAGATCACTTCTTACCGTAACATCGGATAACGTTAGCGCTCCATTTTCGACATAGATTACTGGATTGGCACCGTAATAATTTTCAACGGCACGTCTACTAGGAGCACTCGTAGTTGTAACAATCGTCTGTTCTTTATCTAAACCATAAATTTGAACGGTTTTATCAACTGTAAGTGTCTCATCATATCGACCAGGTAATACTAAGATGGTATCACCTTCATTTGCGTTTGTAATCGCTGCTTGAATGGTCGTATAGTGTCCTCTAGTTGGGCTTACTAAAAGATCATAATCGAAGAAGAAGCCTTCCCAGAAAGTACCATCAGGTTCAGCCAAAGTATTATTTTCTAATACATGTTTTTCTCCGTTAGATTTTAACACTTCGAAGACGACACGTGTTGGACGAAGTTCATAAGCATATGCCGTTGCAACTTCTGTTACCCAGTATTCTTCGGTATAAGTACCTGGAGTAATAATAAATGGCGTTGAAAGTTCAATGGAACCATCATTTAAGCTGAGTTCATAAATTTTAGATGTATTGGTATTGGTAGCTAATAATGTATCACCACTGTATAGTTTTACTACTACAGACTGAACGTCTTCCATAGATTCCAACTTATGAATTTGAATTCCAGCACTTACACCTTGATAATCAGAGCCACGATATAAATTGAAGTTCGTTGTGTTCATTAACGTATCATCCTTTTCAAAGACTTCACTCGTGAATACACTTTCATTATCAAACATATCTTGTGCTTTGATCAATAAGTAGAATGCACCATTTTCTTCTAAAGTTACTGTTGTTCCACTTTCAATAGTGTTCCATTCAACCTCTTCAGCATCTTTATCTTGAATCCAAGCATAAGCCAAACTTTTAAGTTCTGTATAGTCATCGATTGCCTCAATTAGCACTTTAACATCTACTACCGGATATGCCGTTCCATTTTGAGATACATTGATCACTGGTGGAAGTACATCTTGTACCATGTATTCGATGATGAGTGGTTCCTCTACACTGTTTCCAGAAGGGTCCACTGCTGTATAGTAAACAAGATAGTAACCCAATTTAGAGATATCCATCTCGTCTACTTCTTCATATTCATCCTCAATTTGTGCCTTATAGAAATAACTCATTTGAAGACTTACTTCATTTGAATTATCACTTGCGATGACGTAATGATTGGTAAATATTCCAGAACGATTGGCATCAATAGGAACGATTCCCTCCCCTTCATAGTCATCTTTATATGTAAGTACAGGTGCTAAAGTATCTTCGACAATGACAGTTCTCTCAACCTGAGCAGTCTTTCCATCCTTATTGGTAATTGAATAAGTGATGATATAAGTGCCAAGTTTTGAAGTATCAACTGGATTATCGATGACGATTTCCTTCGTCAAATCACCATATTTTTCATCTTCGGCAATGGCTCCTGCATCTACATATTCTGTATTGATTTCTACATAGACCGTATCCTCGCCGACAAGACGAATAGTTGGTGTTGTAACTTTTGTAGTTTCAGCTTGAGGCACGACTTCTTCCACTACATCATCTACAACATCGTTTTCTTTACCCTGTTCATCATCGGGCTCGACGATCTGATCATCTTCTGTTTTTCCTTCACTCCGCTCACAACTGCGAATTCCAAGAAGACATAGGAGTAACGCAACGATCAGTACGACCACGACGATAATGAACTTTGTATTGTTCTTGTCCTTCATACAAACCTCCCTATCTTATGTTCTATATTATAACGGACCTTATAATACAATTTCAGTATAGCATGGCTTTGAAAAGATCTGCAACAAAGTTGACATATTTTGACACAAATGCAAAGAAAAAATAACGTTTCCGTTATTTTATACTTTTCTAGACTGAATTTCCGCAATTTTCTCCAATACTTCTTTTGCGTTTTCTTCGTTGATTTCTGTATATCCTAGTTCTTTAAGCGCTTGTACTTTTGCCGTGTTCAATTCCTGCGTTCTACTTAGCTTTTCTTCATTTTTATGTTCGATATCTTGGACGAATCGTTTATGTGACTCTGCAATTTTGCTCTTGCTGGCTCCACCATTATTGTAAAGAGTCATTGCGGAGAACAAGATACTTTCAAAAATAAATTGCTGGTCTTGATTGAAGACAAATTCCATTGGTTCCGTAAAGCCCAAAGATTTAGACATATAAGCTAAAATATAGTAAAGTTCTTTGGTCGTCTCCATCGATTGTAGGAAGTGATATAAGTAGCAATAGGCATGATAGGTATCTTTGCTCTTATCCTCTGATAGTTTTTCCTTCAATAGATTAATAATATCCGCTAGCAGTTCCTGCTCTTTCTTATTAAATCCCTTTAAGTCTGCCAAAACTTCCTTATTAGAGACATCTTTCACTCCTTCATTTAAACGTCCTTCGACAGCGATGATATATTCACCATCCACTTTTAAGTTTTTAAGTTCCTCTTCACTTGAAATATTTAACAAGCTGAACAGTTTCACTTCTTTTTCCTTTGGCCACTCTGAAATTGAATTTGTTGCCAAATAATTATAGAGCATCTGTCTTGAAACACCTAAATATTTAGAAAGACGCACTTTAGAAATTCCTAATTCTGCTAGTACATTATTTAATTCATTCATGTCGATTCCTCCTAAGGTAATTTTAATACAACTTGACGTAAATAGTCAAGGGAAAATTCTGTCAAATCCTTACAATAAATACCAAAGCTTCTCCCCGTTTTTTAAAACTTCTTTGATGATTCCACCACCGATACATTTATCCCCTACATAAAAGACACAACTTTGTCCGGGAGTGACCGATTTGACATTGGCATAATGGACCATAATTTCGCCATTTGGAAGATATTCTAGTGCAACATCATGATCCTGTTGCCGATAGCGAAACTTAGCTGTACATGTTTCGGGACGTAGTTCACAGTTGAAGTTCACATCCTCGATCAGACAACTATCTGAATATAAATACGCTGTATCTTCTCCCTCTGCCACATAGAGAATATTTTCTTTAAGGTTTTTACCGACGACAAAGAGCCGCTCTTTCGTACCGCCAACGTCGAGTCCCTTCCTCTGCCCGATCGTATAATACATGAGCCCAATATGTTGTCCTAACACCTCGTTCGTAGCAATATTGACAATATTTCCTGGCTGATTTGGCAAATAATTTTTTAAAAAATTGCGGAAATTGCGTTCGCCAATAAAACAGATCCCGGTCGAATCTTTTTTAGAAGCCGTAATGAGCCCATATTTGCTCGCAATCTTTCGTACTTCCTCTTTTTTGAGCGCTCCAATTGGGAACAAGACGTTCTCAAGTTGTTGATGGCTAAGCTGTGATAAAAAATAAGTTTGATCCTTGTTGTCATCCATGGCTCTTAAAAGATACCCGTCTTCGTTTCTAGCATAATGCCCTGTCGCAATATAGTCGGCACCTAAACGTTGGGCTTCTTTAATGAAACAGTCAAATTTGATATATTTATTACACATGATATCTGGGTTTGGCGTTCTTCCCTTTTTTAATTCATCCAAAAAATATGTAAACACATAATCCCAATACTCTTTAACAAAATCGATGCGATGAAGCGGAATACCAATTTTTTCACATACTGCCAAGGCATCATTATAATCTTGTTCTTGCGGACAGATATCATTTCCTAAATCAGGATTGCCTAAGATGTCGTTATTGATCGTACTATCCCAGTTGCGCATGAATAGACCAATCACTTCATAACCTTGTTTCTTGAGCAAGATGGCCGCCACACTGGAATCGACGCCACCACTCATCCCGATGACTACTTTTTTCATATACTTCACCACCAACATTATATTACAAATAAAAAGAAAGAACAATAGTTCTTACTTGACTTGAATTTTAATATAGACCCCTTTATGATCCGTAATCTTCAAAATATCTTGATCTAACGAACTGATAAGCCCCGATTCGATGACATTCCATATAACAGGGACAAAGATGTGGTCGATGGTCTTGTTCGGTTTTTGATGCGTTGATTGATTTACGGGAACCCGGTTGATTCCCAAATCATTTAAAGACTCTACAAAACGATCAAAAAGAGGCATTCCAGGCTGCATATTAAAGTCGCCCATTACAATGACTGGATAACGAATATGATACCGTCTTACAAGCTGTAACAGATCGTCTAACTGCCGCTTTTGAATAGAGGAAAGTCCATAATCTAGATGCGTGTTGATAATGGCAATCGTTCCAACTACCGGAAACTTAGCAATTACTACCGTAGCAATCCGAGGCGCAAACAATCGCTTCTTAATTCGCCAAGACAATTCTTGATAAGATTTAGGAAACCACGGAAGACGATGCGTACGAACTTTCAAAATTGGATGAGAAACAAAAATATTATTGTTTTCATTATATTCTTTAATTAAAAGCAAATGTCGAGAGAAAAAGTTATCCCCATAACGATAGTCTCCATAATTAGAATACCCGTCAAGAAACTTCTCAATCCGCCTTAAAAAAGGTTTCGTGAGTTCCTGTGTACCCAAAAGATCATAATGCATCTTTTCGATATGATCTGCCAACAATTTTGCATGATCACTTGATCCCTTACGATGATCTTCACGATTTTGACAGTTCAAAGTTCCAATGAAAAGTGTCTTTTGCATTTCCCTCACCTATCAGTATTATACACAAAATCCGCTCTTAAATCCAGCCAGCAAAAAATTTCAAAAAGAATGGAGCCACAAATACCTCGAATAAAGAAGTAACAAGTAAGCCGACTAAAACGATGATCAAAATTTTAATATATTTTCGCATTGCTTCTTTAAAGTTGATTTCTTTTTTCAAAAACAACATTGAAAATAATTTGAAGGAAAAAGAGATGGCATAAAAAGAAAGAAGAATTCCAAAACATAGACCAAGAATGTGATGCGGAAAAACATAACCAATGGCCCCAAGAATACCTTTAAAATGATATAAAGAAATAATCGATCCGATCGAAAAACCCGTAATAAAACCTTTCATGAACAACAAGAAGATAATTATGGGTAGCCCGATAATCGAGATTCCAAGTAGCCACACGCCGATTCCATATAAAAAGTTAGATGCAATGCTGTTGATGAGACCCCCAGTATAATCAATTTTTCCAATTTTAATCTCTTCAAAAAAATGTTTTAAAGAATTTTGAACTAAATTTTGATCAATTTTAGATAACACTGTCGTAAAAATAACACCGCTGATTAACCCGACGACAACAAGTCCAATAAGTATAAAATACATCTTTTTCTGTCTTACGATTGAATTTTTTGCTTTGTTTAGTGCTTGATTCATTATTTTTTCACCCATTAAATCGTATGAACGCCAAATAAAATAATACGCATTTTTATTTTACTTTTTTCGCAGAATCATATATAATGATATCGAGGTGTATAAATAATGAATCAAAAAGTTGTAAAAGGTGTTTCACTCTTCCTAGTAGTTGTGATGATCCTTGCCTTTGTTGCTTCTATTGCTGCATATTTTATGTAAAAAAAAAGAAATTCAGTTCTATGAATTTCTTTAATTTTTAGGTGTATATACGAGAGAGATGATTTTGCTAAAGCGATGAATGATCTCCTCGTTTTTCTTTAGTGCAATTCCTTTCCCCATCGCCTTACCACCAATGGTCAAAGCGGCGATCAAAGCCATGATGACAAGCGTGACCCCAAACGCATTGACTTTTAAGACACCACTTAGACTAATGGCAATAATTGCACCTGCGGAACCGGAGATGATACCACAGATATCGCCGATGACATCGTTACAAAAAGAAGAACATTTATCTGCATTTTTAATGAGAAGAACGGCGACTTTTGCCTCTTTCACTTTCTTGGCACTCATCGAATGAAAAGGTCGCTCATCGACTGTTGTTACCGCCACTCCAATCATATCAAAGACAATCCCAATCATAATCACGACAATGACCAGTATAATCCCAATTGCCAATGGAACTTTTGGAATCAAGATTTCTGAAAGAAACGAAAAGGCCATTGAAATAACAAACGCTAAAATCGTAATTTTAAGGATCCAGCGACTTTTTTTCTTTTTATTATTATTTCGTTTTGTGTTTTTCATAACATCCTCCATATAGATTATTATAACGAAACTCTTCTTAATTGTCTAGAATAAGGCAAAGAAAAAAGGGGTCTTCCCCTTCTCTTTTGGTAATTGTAATGGCCTTACGATAGTAAACTTTGCGTCTTAGGTCAAGTTGGATTTCCCTTGTTTCCTTCTTCTCGTTACCAAGATAGCGGTTCCCCCTTTACGGAAACAAATGTACAGTCACCTGATACACGACTTGATTACCACTTAGTACGCACTGCAATCCTAAAGTAAGATGCATTCTAGGAGATTTCCTCCCCAATCTTATTGTCAGTAATTCTTTTTTGCAAGAATGATTTCAACTAATTCTCTAGCATCCCAACATCCTCACGCAAGACAAGCTACGCTACTCATAACTTTCGCCACATAGTAGGTTATCCTAAGTCGTAGTTCGTCTTATAATCGCGAACCACAAGATTAGGTCTCAGGGAACGTGGGTCGTACATTGTATGCCATTACAAGCGCCCATCGCTCTTATCAATTCAGCATTCACCCCAAACTGGGCGTAAGAAGCAAACACCAAACGCTTCACAGGTATGCTCTTTAACGGATTTTTAGCCCCGTCTTCCTGACAACTCAATTGACTAGAATAATGTGCCATTCAATTGATGTCTAACATTTTATCATATTTTTAGTTTTTTGTCAACAATGACTTCGTTTTATTCTATGAAACAACATTCACAAACTTTCCTATTTCTTTGCAACATCATCCATAAACCATGGCTTAATTGAATAAGAATAAGTCGTATCATCTGATTGTTTTACAACTTTGTATAAACCAAATTTATAGACTTCGATCGTATCGCCATCTTGTTCATAGGTATCTTGAGACAACATGAAGATTGGTTCTTCTTCTTTTTGAATTTTGTTAAAATTAACAAAGCCAAGAACACCATTAATTAAAATAAAAGCTACGATCAACCATAGAATGATGTTGACGATCGTTCCTACGATAGAACGTTTTTTCTTAGGTTGTTCTTCTTTTGCAGGAACTTCCTCAACTTTCTTTTCTTCCTCCATTTTTTCGCCTCCTATTCTATTTACAATATATCACAAAATCATTTTAAAATAAAGTTTTTTTCAATTATTTTTCATCTTCATAAAACCAAATGCGAAGTTGAATGACGGTTTTCTCTTCCAACTTCTTTTCAACGATTTTATAAAGTCCAAAATCAAAGACCTTCTTCTGCCCCTCTGGATGTTCTTCTACTTTGGTAGAAATTAAAAAATAAGGTTCTTTTTCATCGTAAATACGGTAGAGATTGATTCTACTAATGATTATCTCAAATATAACAAATATTAAAAAAAGCCCTACAATAATAAAACCAACCAATGGCCATTTCGTTTTTTTAGGCTCCTCGACACTTTTAGGATCTAGCCACTGTTCCATTTCTTCCTTCATACTTCCTCCACTGCTTATAAAAATATTATACCATGTATATTTTTGTAAGCAAAGGACATACTATTAAAAATAAAATTCTATTTATAGTATGATCTTTTTTTAAAAAATTATAAAAATTTATAAATATAATAATCTTGGAAAATATTATAGAAGATAATATTCTTAAATTGAAACATAATAATAATGTAGTCTGGATTTAAAAGGAGATGGATTATGAATTTTAAAAACAAACTACTCGCGATCTTTCTTACCTTACTTCTTGTATTACCACAAAGTGTCTTTGCTTACTCAGAATATGTCATTCCAGGTGGTGAAACCGTCGGTATTCAAGTCAATTCGGATGGAATACTCATCGTCGGTTTCTATGAAGTAAATGGCCACTACATTGGAAAAGATGCTGGATTTGAACTCGGAGATAAGATCACTTCGATCAACGACAAAGAAGTTGCTTCGATCAACGAAATGGTAAGTACCATCAACAATCAAAATACTTCCTCAACTATTACCATTGGCTTTATAAGAGATCACAAGCAACAAACCTTAGATCTTCCGCTCGTCAAAGATGAAAATGATGTCTATAAGACCGGATTATATGTCAAAGATCAGATTAATGGTATTGGAACACTTACTTATATTGATCCCAACACGATGATCTATGGTTGCCTTGGACATGAAATTACGGAAAAAACAACAGCATCGAAATTTGAAATCAAAGATGGAAAAATTTTTAAAGCAGACATTACAGGTATAGAAAAAAGCAGCAATGGATCCCCTGGTGAAAAAAACGCACGGTTTTATAAAGACATCACCTATGGTACGATCGTAGAAAACGAAACCTCTGGCATCTTTGGCATATACACCGATACCTTACCTGAAAAAGAATTGTTAAAAGTTGCTACCAAAGACGAAATTAAACTAGGACCAGCTGAAATAAAAACTGTATTAGAGGACAACACTGTCGAAACTTTTGAAATCAACATCATCAAAATCGATAAAAAAAGCGATACTAAAAATTTATTATTTGAAATCACAGACGAAGCATTACTAGAAAAAGCAGGCGGTGTCGTGCAAGGGATGAGTGGTAGTCCCATACTACAAGATAACAAACTAATCGGAGCGGTTACGCATGTTATCGTAAATGATAGTAAAAAAGGTTATGGTATCTTTATCACAACCATGCTTGAAGAAGGAGAAAGATAAAAAGTGGGATTTCCCACTTTTTGTATATGGTCTTATAAATCACTATGGCTCCCAGTGGATGCATGGATTGGTGTTGTCGCCACCATCAGAATCAAATTTATGCTCTTCATGGTGTGACTGACAAATACTTCCACTTACAGTTGGCCAGGAGCCGTAAAATGGGCCCCTAAGATAACCTCTGTAACTGTAACCATAAATATCAAAATCTTCTATGCTAATTTTACCTTTAATAGTCACGCTTGTTAATGGATTATTCCCAAAAATAGCATTGCTCAATGACGTTACACTTGCTGGAATTACGATACTCGTTAATCGATTATTATAAAAAGCACTATTTCCTATTGTCATTAATCCTTCTGGCAATTTTATACTATTTAGGAGAGTATCAGAAAATGCCAAGTTCCCGATTTCTCTAAGCGTAGAAGGAAATGTTACTTTAGTTAATGGATTGTTTGCAAAAGCATACTCATCGATCGACGTTACACCTTCTAAAATCGCAACACTGGTAAGGCCAACATTGGCCGTACTGCCCCAAGCGCCTCCAAAGGAACCGTAATCAATCTTAGTAACAGCTGTGCCATTAATTGTTTTCGGAATTACTACATCTGTAATAATTCTACCTGCTGGACTATTTTCAGCTGTATTAGTCGTCTCACTAGCTTGATTAACATCTAATATTTTTGATCCACATAAATATGAAGTAATAGTTCCCGTTTCATCAATGGTAAAACATTCTTCTGGCGTTGGTAGTTGTTCAATCACTTGTTGTGCCTCTACACGGATTTTTCCTCGGAAGGTCTTCCCTGCGGCCATATCTTGAGTCGCTGCTTCATCGACCCACATCCTTAAGTCATATTCAAAGCTTTCTCCTTCTCCATTGATCACTCCTGTGTCCAAGATTCGAACATTATCTTGTTTAATATAAGACAACAAAGTCCTAATTAAAGTAGTATCATCTTTCTTTAAATCAAATTTGATTGCTTCATCCGGTAACTGCTTTTCTCCACTTTCTAAATTTACATTATCTAGATAGATGGTATATTTACTAGCAAGAGTCCCATTATTTGTTAAGGTAAAATGATATGGATCTTGTAATAGTCCTACTTCATCTAATACGGGCAAAACACCATCGCCATTGATCGCTACTCCGTTTGTATCATCAAGCTCCAAGCTTAAATCGCCTACTTTTAAGACATTGGTTTTAGTTCCATTTAAAGTTAGCTGTAACCATGCATAACTTGCTCCTAGTAACAAAATTGTACCCAATATAATGGGCAACCCAAAACCGAATAATAATTTCTTTTGTTCTTTTGTCATATTCTTTCTCCTTTATTTTATACTTTCATTATAATTCACACCCCCCCCCCGTCTGTCAACGGGTGGATGGGTGTGATATGTAAATTTGTGTAAAAGAAAAGCAACACTTGGGTTGCTTGTTACTCTATTCCTCTACTTTGAAGTCTGTAAGAGTGCCGTCTTCATTTAAAATCTTGCTGACGGAAGTTTCCGCATTCTTCAATTTCTCATCACATGTTTTAGCAAGTTTCATAGCTGTATTAAATTTTTCAATTGCCTCATCCAACGGCACATTCCCGTTTTCAAGTTCTTTGACGATATTTTCTAATTGATTTAAATTTTCTTCAAAAGTAAGTTCCTTGTTTTCTTTCATAATACCTCCCTATAATACTTCTGCTTTGATTTGACCATCTTTTAGATCGATTTCAATTTGATCATTTTTCTTTAAATCTTTGACGGAAGTAATTACTTTTTCATCTTTCTTAGTAATTGCATAACCGCGTTGCAATGTTGCTAGCGGACTCAAAGTCTCAAGTTTACCTAGGATCTGTAAATAAGCATTCTCTTTCGGTTCGATTAAAATGCGTTTCGGTTGAGAAAAAACAGAATGCCGTAACACCGATCGAAAACGGTCTCTATTTTTCTCAATAAGGAAATGCGTCACTTGTTCTAATTTATCAAGTAAATGATCAAATTGTTGTTCCTTGACTTGATAAAGCATCATTGGATTCTTTAAAATTGGTCGTTGTGTCAGTTGATCAAAGTGTTGGCGATTAAGAACAAGTTGTTTTTGGATCACTTGACTGCTTCGAATTTTAAGTTGCCTCAAATAGTTTACTACATCGCTTTGATTAGGGACCGCCATTTCGGCAGCACCCGTTGGAGTTGGAGCTCTTAAATCTGCGACGAAATCACTAATCGTAAAATCAATTTCATGGCCGACGGCACTGATAACTGGAATTGGACAATCATAGATGGCGCGTGCTACCATTTCTTCATTAAAGCACCATAAATCCTCAATACTTCCTCCACCACGGCCAACAATTAAAACGTCAATTGGAAATGTTGCCGCTCTTTGAATTTGTCGAACCACATCTTCCTTTGCATTCTCACCTTGTACTAAACTTGGAAACAAGATGGTCTTAGCTAGCGGAAATCGTCGTTGAATCGTCGACAAAATATCTCGGATCGCTGCCCCCGTAGGAGCAGTTACAATCCCAATGGTCGTTGGAAAGAGCGGAATTTTTTTCTTATGAAGAGGATCAAACAAGCCTTCCTTTTCGAGCTTTTTCTTTAATTGTTCAAAAGCAACATAAAGATTTCCTACTCCGTCTTCGATCATTTCATTGACATAAATTTGATAGCCACCCGTTGCTTCATAGACACTGACTCGACCGGTGACAAGCACTTTCATACCTTCTTCCGGTGTGAATTTTAATTTGCTAGCATTACTTTGAAACATGATCGCGTTAATACGAGAATTTTCATCCTTCAAAGTAAAATAGAAGTGTCCCCTCGTATGAGCCTTAAAGTTGGAAATTTCTCCCTTTAAAAATACTTCGTTTAAGTTTACATCTCGATCGATCTTAAACTTAATATATTTCGTGAGTTGCGTGACCGTAATATACTTATCATTCATGATGCGCCTCATCATGATAAATACGATCTAAAACGCCGTTGATCATCTTGGTAACTGCCTCATCACTATATTTCTTCGAAAGTTCAATCGCTTCATTAATAGCGACAATACTAGGCGTTTCAGTATAGAGCAATTCATAAATTCCCATCCGTAAGATCGCTTGATCTACTTTATTAAGACGTGAAATTTGCCAATCGACGAGATACTGATCTGCGAGATGATCTAATTTCTCTTGATTTTGAATGACTCCTGTGACAAGAGAAGTCACAAAATCATTTTCAATCTCAAGTTGATCCTTGATCAATGCTTCCGTATCATAGGGTAATTTTGTATCTTGCAAAATAGAAATTTGATACAAAACTTTCATACTGATCTCTCTTAATTCACTACGATTTTTCATAAACTTTCACCTAAGAGAATTTTATCATAAACAACGGTAATTGTCACTCTTAATCTACATGGAAGATAAAATTTATTTACATGAAAAGAAGAACCCAATGTCACTTATTTTTGAGTTCTTCTTTAAGTTCATATAGAAAGTTTAAAGCTTCGATTGGCGTCATCTCTAACGGTTGAATATTTTTTATTTTCTCTTCGATCACACTATCTGCTGTTGGTTTCGCATCAAAATCAAATGCCAAAGAAGTCTGTATAAGAGAAGATGGCTGATCATTGGTTTTTTCATAGACATTTAAAATTTCTTTCGCTCGTTCGATTAAGTCAGCAGGCAAGTGCGCTAAAGAGGCTACATGAATTCCATAACTCTTGTCGACTGCCCCATTTTTAATTTTATGAAGGAAAGTAATTTTACCATCCTCTTCGATTGCAGAAACATGAATATTTTTAAGATGAGGAAGATCTTTGGCTAAAGAGGTCAATTCGTGATAATGGGTCGAAAAGAGTGTCTTCGCTTTGATCTTATCATGAATGTATTCAAGAATCGCCTGAGCCAAACTCATACCATCATAAGTAGCGGTTCCTCTTCCCAATTCGTCGAAAAGAATTAAACTATGTTCGCTAGCTTCTTCAATGGCACGACTTGCTTCCTTCATTTCAACCATAAAGGTGGACTCGCCACTGACCAAGTCATCACTTGCCCCAATTCGAGTAAAGATCTTATCAAAAATAGGAACCACACAACTTTTACATGGGACGAAACAGCCCATTTGGGCCATGATGACGATGATGGCAAGTTGACGCATATAAGTAGACTTCCCTGCCATATTTGGTCCCGTAATCAGCAAAATATTGGTATCAGCATCCATGATGATATCGTTAGGAACATAGGAATCTTTGATCACCTTTTCAACGACCGGATGTCGACTGTCGATAATTTTAATAGATTTTTCATCTGTAAATACAGGTCGCACATAGTTATTTTCTTCTGAAACCGTGGCAAAGGATTGCAACATATCAACTTCTGCCAAAACTTTGGCCACGCTCTGTAACGCACCAATATAACGTTTGACAACCTCGCGAATGTCCATGAACAACTGATATTCGAGTTCGATAATCTTTTCTTCGGCACCCAAAATAATATTCTCTTTTTCTTTTAACAATGGAGTACTGAAACGTTCACAATTTGACAACGTCTGTTTTCTCTGATAACCGAATTCATCCTTAATGAGCGGAATATTACTTTTACTAATTTCTATATAGTAGCCAAACACTTTGTTGAACCCAACTTTGAGATTTTTAATTCCTGTCCGCTCTTTTTCTTCACTCTCGAGCTTTAAAATAAAGTCTTTAGAGCCACTTCTTAATTCCCGCAACTCATCTAATTCACTGCTGTAACCAGTTTTAATCAAAGATCCTTCATGTAAAGATACTGGTGGCTCCTCGTTGATAGATTTTTCTAATAAAAGATAGAGTTCCTCGAATGTTTCAATCTCTCGATCGTACGAAAGATCTTTCAATATCTTTTGAATCGTCGGTAAAACTTTAAGAGATTGCTTGAGTTGTAAAAGATCTCTAGCATTCAAATTCCCATAACTGATTCTTCCCGCAAGACGTTCCAAATCATATACCGAATCCAGTTGTTCTTTAAGTTCCTCTTTCAAAATAAACTCTGTCCGCATTTGATCGATGATATCAAAACGACGTTCAATATCTTTACGATTGGTCAAAGGATTTTCAATATTGAACTTAAGAAGCCGACTTCCCATCGCCGTTTTGTTTTTATCTAAGAGCCATAATAGAGAGTACATTCTCTCACGTGAACGAAGCGTCTCAATTAATTCCAAGTTCTTTTTCGTATGAATATCAAACGATAGATAATTTTCTACAGCGACGATTTGAACTGATTGTAAATGCGATAATTGTCCTTTCTTGGTATCGATCAAATAAAATAGTAAATGTTGAACGGTCATCTTCATCCGTACGTCATCAATAGAAGCATATAAGTATTGATATTCTTGATCTTCGAACAAATCATCCTGAATCGTGACTAAAATATGATAAGTCTCTCTTAAAGTATTTACAATATTGCGATCAATTTTACTGTTGACAATCACTTCTCCGATGCCACGTTTTACAATTTCACGAATGAGTTGATCCATGCTACCATCTAGAAGTAAACAATAAAAGTCTCCCGTCGAAATATCCGTATAACTTACACCATAGCAATATTCAAAATCATAGATATTGGCAATATAGTTGTTATCCTTCGCGTCCAAGGTATCATCCAGCCTAGTTCCCTTTGTCACCACTTGAATGACTTCTCTTTCCACCATTCCTTTGGTCAATTTCGGATCAGTCATCTGTTCACAGATTGCTACTTTGTATCCTTTTTCAATCAATTTATCAATATATCCTTGATAAGCATGATGTGGAACACCACACATTGGAACACGCTCATCTAATCCTGCCATTTTGCCAGTTAAAGTAAGTTCTAATTCTCTACTACAAGTAATCGCATCATCGAAGAACATCTCATAAAAATCACCTAAGCGAAAAAAGATAATACTGTCTTCATATTGATCCTTAATATCCATATATTGCTGCATCATTGGACTAAGTTTACTACGATCGACTTCACTACGTTTCATACTGCTTCACCTAGTTGTTATTATACCAATATTTAACATTTTTTGAAAGCAAATCCATTATTTTTATAGAATTACAGCCATAAAAAAAGACGATCATGATCGATCATCCCTGAAATAATTGATTTTTCTCTTGCAAAAGTTTCTGATGCTTCTGATCTACTTTATTAGAGTCTGCTTCCTCGATCGGATACCACCCCATACGAAACATCAACTCATAGAGTTCTCTCTGTTGATTTTGAATATTTAAAAACATTTCTAAATATTCTTGATAAAGTGATTCATTACTTGCCTCGTTCATTGCAATAGAATAATTATTGGACATATTCTTTTCTACTTCTAAAACACTATTCATATAGTCCTTATCGTTCATTTCAATCGTTTCTTTTACTTCGGTCTTTGGGTTTTGGACCATATTATCATTATTATTCATAGTTCCTCCTTAACTTAATATGGTAATAATCTTATCAAAGTTATTTTCATGCATCTTCATGGTCCTTAAAAGCATGTCTTTGAGTTGTTGATCTTCTACTTCGTTTGCAAAATGATAACACATCTTTGCGGCATTAAAATTCCAATTTGCCATATCAGATAGATATGCAAGATCTTTAGTTGAAATCATTTTAGGTGCTTCTTCCATTATTTTTCCCTCCCATTTTATTATGAAAAGAAAAATTAACTTTCATACAAAAAAGGCAATTTCTTGCCTTAATGAATCTTATTATTAAGATTCCCACTGAATACATGGATTCGTATTATCTCCAAAATCAGGTTCTGAAAAATGTTCAGTAGCATGTGTTTTGCAAATACTTCCTTCAGGCCAACTAGAAGGTGGACCATAATTATTAGAATCAAAAGGAGAACCGATATAAGAATCAGATGACACTCCAAGGGATCCATAAATTACAAAATCGGAAACATTGCGTTTGCCTTTCATGATCACTTTTGTTAAACTTCCTTGATAAAAAATGTCATGGTGTAACTTTGTTACGCTTGCTGGAATTATTACAGTCGTCAATGGATTTTCAGAAAAAGCATAGTCATCTATTTCTTCCACTCCTTCAGAAAGAGTGACATAGGTTAATTGATTATTTTCAAATGCATAAGTTCCTATTTTGTTAACTGTTGATGGAATTGTTACACTGGTTATTTGATTATTGCAAAAAGAAAAATAACCTATTTCTTTAAGACCTTCAGGAAGCCCAACACTTGTAATACCGGTCCCGTCACCCCAGCCACCACCAAAAACATATTCATCTATTTTTGTCACTGCTGTACCATCAATAGTTTTCGGTATTACCACATCGGAAATAAATCGTCCCGCTGGACTTTGTCCTGTAGTATTAGGCGTTGAATTTCCTCGATCAGGATTTAATAACCGTGTTCCGCACAAATATGCAGTAATTGTTCCCGTTTCTTTTTCAAAGGTAAAACACTCTTCTGGAGTTGGTATTAATTGTTCTCCTACTACTCTGATCTTTCCATTAAATACTTTTTCAGAAACATCATTGGGGTTTGTAACGGTACTATCTATCCATAGTCTTAAATCATAACTATAAATTTCACTTGGGTATATAATTCCGGTATCTAATACCCTTTGTTCTTCTTGCTTAGTTTCAGATAATAATTTATGTGGATACGTATAACCTGTGCCATAAACATATTTTCTAACAATTGAAATGTCTATTTCGTCCTTGCTTAAACCAAGTCTGATTATTTCATCATTTAATTTTGGCTTACTTGTTTCAACATCATCTAGATAAATGGTATATCTAGATGGTACACTTCCTTCATTCTCTAATGTAAAATGATATGGTTCTTTGCTTAGTCCTACCTCATCACTCATTGGTAGAGCCTTTTCCATATTGATACCCTTACTTCCTTTATCATCTAATACTAATGAGAGATTGCCAGCCTTAATGGCATGACCGGTTGTTCCGTTTAAAGTTAGTTTTAACCATGCATAACTTACTCCTACTAGTACTATTAAACCGAGCACTATTGGAATCATCCACAACAGTACCTGTTTCCTTTTTTCCACTGTTCTTCACTACCCTTCTTATTTATTATAAAATTTCGTTCGCACCCTGTCAATCGTTTTCTCCATACTTATTAAGTAAACATTAATCAATGAAATTTATTACTTGCTACGTTTACTATATTTATAAAAAATAAAAAAACGTCCGGAAGAACGCCACCTTAACGATAAAACCTGCACTTGTACAGGTGGGTGCTTCTAGATGACCTTTAGGATCCCTACCCGCTAGGCGGAAGGTCTTCAACACCGGTCAACATCGATGCTCCCGTATCGTTTTTTTAGTCGGTTTTATAAAAAGTGGTTGCCGTATCTTCTAGACAATTATATTATAACACATTCCTACTATTTTATTCAATAATTAATAATAACTTTACACAAACCAACGCACACCAAAACAAAAAATTCATAAAATACACTAGGTGATGCCTATGTATTTAAATATTAACGATTTTACACTCTACTATGAGAAATATGGAAAAGAGGAAGCACCTGTCATCTTGATACTTCCTGGTTGGGGTGATACAAGACCAACATTCAAACATCTGATCTCCTATTTTGAAAATAATTACACCATCTACATTCTCGATTATCCTGGGTTTGGCAACAGCACCTTCCCGCATCGTGATCTCACCATCTATGATTATGCGAACTTGATCATCGATTTTTTAAATATTTTACACATCGAAAATCCAATCATCATCGCGCATTCTTTTGGAGGAAGAATCGCCATAACATTAAATGGCTACTATCACCACAAGATCGAAAAGTTGATTTTGATGGGAAGTGCCGGAATTAAACCTCGAAAAACCTTCTATCAGATCATGAAAAAATGGATCTATAAACTGCTTAAAAAATGCCAAGTACTTCTCCCTCGTAAAAAAAGAAAAGACTTTTTAAACAAACTTATTCAAATATTTGGATCCCAAGATTTTCAAAAATTGACTTCCAATCAACGGACAACATTTATTAAAATTGTCAACGAAGATTTAACGCCTTATCTCAAACATATCGAAGTTCCAACATTATTGTTATGGGGTGAAAATGATTCTTCTACCCCTATTCAAGATGCGTATAAAATGGAACGATTGATTAACGATGTAGGCTTAGTCATTTTTCCCAAAAGGGGACATTTTTGCTATTTAGAAGAGCCTCTGGTAATCAATAAGATTATCGAACAATTTATAAAAGAAGAAAATACGTAATTAATTACGTATTTTTATTTGTAGATACTGTTGATTTTTGATATTGACGAATATGACGCGTCTTTTTTTTGTGATCCGCAACAGGTGCAGGAATAATTTTTCGTATTAATATTTGACGACGCAACCGTAAAAGCGTTCTTTTAAGACTAATTGATATCGCTTGCCGAGTGACACCGAGTTCTTCTCCAATCTGGGGCATGCTCTTTTGATCGTAAAAATAAGAAACAACGATGTGGCGCTCTCTCTCTGGAAGATGACCAATAAGTTCCCAAATCTTTTGATGGATAAATTCATTATCAACGATGGAGTCTAAGTCAAAGTCGTCATCTGGCAAAATATCTTCCAAAGTACGATCATCTTCATCCCGGCCGTTTTTAATCGGATCCGATAGTCTACGAACCTCTTGATGTTTACTCTCGTGACGCACTAAATGATGAATTTCATTTTCAATACATTTACAAGCATAAGTAGAAAAAGATACGTTCATGTTTAACTTAAAACTATCGACACCGTGAATGAGGCCAAGCATTCCCCTTGCAACGATATCTTGTTTATCAAGATTAAGCCAGTTGTATTTACTAGCTTCCATAAGCACTAATCTTATATTGTGCTCAATCAATTCTTCCCGAGCCTTTAAATCACCACGTTGAAATTTTTCAAAACGCTCCTTTAACTCTTGCTCAGAAAAATATGGTGGTAACTCTTCCGCTATAAACATATGGCTATAGGCCATTCAAACTCCCCCTTAATATTGAATTCCCCAAACGACAAGATCTTTTGCTTTTTTACCGCAGACGATACAATGTTCATCAATTGGTGCTTCATCTTCTAAGATACATCTAGATTTTGTACCTTCAATTTCTTTCATCTTTGCTTCGCAGGCAGCATCTCCACACCACATTCCTTTGACAAAGCCTGGTCGGTTTTTCATGATTTCTTCGACCTCTTTGAGATTATGGCATTCATAAGTGAGAGACTGCATCCGCTCATAGGCACGATAATATAAATTGGTTTGAATGTCTTCCATCAATTGTTTTACATAAGAGACAACATCGATCGTCGCATCCTCTTCCATCTTTTCTCTAGTATCGCGACGCGCAAACGTAATTTTATTTTTGTCAAGATCGCGCTTGCCAATTTCAATTCGAACTGGAATACCATTGACTTCTGCTTCGGCAAACTTGAATCCAGGGCTGCGTTCTTCCGCCATGACGAACGAACTGATTCCTGCTTCCTTGAGTAGAGTAAAGATTTCATCCGTCTTTTTCAAGACTTCTTCTTCATTTCCAATAGGAATGATTGCAACTTGTTTTGGAGCAACTTTAGGTGGCAAAACTAATCCATTGTCATCGCTATGCACCATGATTAAGCCACCGATCATTCTTGTTGATGTTCCCCAAGAAGTCTGATAAGCATAGGCTTGCTCATTGTTACGATTTAAAAAACTAATATTATAAGCTTTAGAAAATTTTTGACCAAAATAATGGCTTGTTCCAGACTGTAAAGACACACCGTTATACATTAATGCCTCTACGGTGAGTGTGTATTCCGCACCAGCAAACTTTTCTTTTTCCGTTTTACGACCCGTAATCACTGGAATAGCAAGAACATTTTCAAAGAAGTCACGATAGATCTCCAACATTTGTCTGGTCTCTTGCTCCGCTTCTTCACTCGTCTCATGGATCGTATGTCCTTCTTGCCATAAAAACTCTCGACTCCGTAAAAAAGGTCGTGTCTCTTTTTCCCAACGTAGAACATTACACCACTGATTATATTTCAATGGAAGATCTCGATAGGACGTCACTACACTGCTGTAATAATCACTGAAAAGAGTCTCTGAAGTTGGACGTATACACATGCGCTCTTCCAACTTTTTTTGTCCGCCCATCGTAACCCAAGCGACTTCAGGAGCAAACCCTTCGATCAGTTCGCCTTCTTTTTTCATGAGATTTTCAGGAATCAAAAGAGGCATAGAGACATTTTGGTGACCAGTCTCTTTAAATTTCTGATCCAAGATGGACTGAATTTTTTCCCAAAGTGCATAACCATTTGGTTCAATGACAATACAACCTTTAACATTCGAATAAGCTGCAAGATGAGCAGCTTTGACAACATCGGTATACCATTGGGCAAAATCTACATCGCGGGATGTAATTGCTTTATTTTTCATATTTTACCTTCCTTTCTTTTAAGGATTTAAACGATTGGGTCCTCTAAATAAGAATTGTCCTTCTTTAATTGTCGAAATGCCCAACAATAACATTGTAAGTCGATCGACTCCTAGTCCAAAACCACCAT
>CANPXY010000008.1 GCA_947587115.1 uncultured Bacilli bacterium | reverse complement strand
CTTATGCCAATTGATTTGAATATTGCTTATGCTGAATATCATAATTAATTATCAGTCATTTGGTTTAACATAACTTTCCGGTAAAACAATTTTTATAAATTTATCCCCTGAATCAACTTTCATTACCTTTAATTCAGGATCAGTACTTTTTATTACTCTGAATATTGATGTCAGTTTTTTATCTTCAGATTCATTATATTCGATCTTTGTAGTAAATCCATCATCAATAGCCAATATATCATATTTTTCAATAGTAAATGAATATCCTTCATAATCATCCAAGAAATCGTCATTGCTATATTCAAACTCTTCTTTTGCATATATGAAACTTGATATTTCAACTTTTCCTCTAAGATTATATAGAGGAATGGTTATATCTCGTGGTTCTATAGAAATAGATTTTACTGTTCTAAAAATTGTAGAAGAACACTCAATAATTATTACCGCTTCTACTTTCCTGTCTACAATTAATTTTATCAATTCATCATTATCTATTTGAATATGTGCATTTCTAAGTATTAAATTTTCATTATCGCTTTCATCATCATATTCTAATGAATAATTACTATTCTTAAAACAACTTGCTATTTTTGAATTATTAATAGTTGGATATGGAAATAATCTTTTACCTATTCGCATATATCTTCACCTCACAAGCATAGTAATCATCTAAATTTGTATTCACTTCTATCTTATATTTAATTCCGTTTTTTAATTCAAAACCTTTTATTACTCCATTTTCAACATATCCTCCAGAGCCATTTATTGAACAATTGATTATTTGTGTTTTGTATTTGTTTCCACCATCATCTAAGTGATTCATTTCTAAATCACAATTTTTTTCATCGTACAAAGAAGTAAAAGATATTACATACTTTCCGTTTTTCTTATCTGTAACAAAATAACGATAATTCATTCCACTTAATTGTGCAACTTTCATAATATCTTTATTACCTTCTCCATCAAATCCTTCTTCTTGATCTGAATCATGTGGTTCTCCTGTTCTTCCGTTATTAGTTCCTTCGGGTACTGGAGAGCCTTCTCCTTCTTCATGATCTCCAATATCAGGTTGTAAAGCCATTCCTTCAGAATCTTCATAAATTCCTATTTTATCTTTAACTTTATTCTTTAATTTTTTAACAGCTTTAGGTTGCTCTGTTATTGTGATTTCTTCATTTGAGCCCAATCCAGACTCACTATCAACAGAAGGCAAATAATCCCCCGCACCTTCAATATCTATCTCATCGTTTTCACTTAATGCTAGTTTACTTTGAACAAAGTCCTTGATAGAAGATTTTAGTTCCCTATATATAGCATGAACCTCTGCTCGCTTTGCCGAGTCATCTATACGTCTTAATTCCCAATCAGTATGTTGTGGATTTTCGATTTCTCTTAATATTTTATTTAATTGATTATTTGGAATAATACACATAGCTGAACATGGAATACTCGATATTCCTTTTAATGATGTTATTTTCATATATGGATATCTAATCATAACACATTCGTTAGTAGCTAGATATGATTCATCTTTAGAAAAACTCTTAAGATACAATTCAACTTCTCCGTATTCTGAAATCTGTATTCTTTCTTTATACACTGTAGGATCGTTTAACAATATATATTGTGATTTAATACTACTTTGAAACTTTTTAGTTATTAATTCATCATTGTATACAACATCTGATAGTGATTGTTTATTAATAACTTTATCATTTATTATTACTTCCAACTCATCATAATAAATAGCACTTAAAAAACTATCCAAAACTTTTGTAATAATCTCTTTTTCCCAGGTTTCTTCATTTTTAAATCCTAAAATGTAAATATCTGTTCCAAATGTATCTCTTTTAAAATTAGGATCTATGCTTATTTGTTCTAATATCGGATTATTCTTTTCATCTATACCATAGTAACCTATACCTTGTGTTTTTTCATCACTACCTTCAATAGTTGTAGAACATAGTTTACAAATACCAATATATCCTTGTTCCTGTTCCTTTGTGTATGTTGAATAGAAAACAGTATTAAATGAACTTGCTACAAATGAAGCATATTTCCCTATACCTTTTGAACCACCACTTGTACCAACCTTGTTTGATAATCCACTACCTTTTGTTAAAAGATAAAATGGTGTTTCTTCTCTTGAATCAACCCCCAATAAACCCGTCGTATTGTAATCACTAATTCTTAAACATTGAATTTTATCTCTTCCTACTTCTTTTATCATTCTTTCAAGTTGCTCTTTATCTTTAGTATTCTTTCTTCTATTTTGATACTCCTCACAAGATATCATTTCCTTTTCTATTCTTTCTCTTCCAGGAATATCATCTTTATTTATTTCAAAAGAGTGAAATTCAATAACTACTTTATCTTCTCCTGCTCTCGCATCTATAGAATTTTGGCATATTTCTCTTGCTAATGATGATATTGGATCTTTTTTAAAAGTTTCCATATCAGCTGTGTCTAATCCCGTTTCCGTGGCATAATTATTACCCACAAATCTCCACATTTTATCATTCATGATTTAACCTCCTTATCACAAAATCAGTATTGTTATACGTATTGTTTTTATTTTCTATTTCAAATTGCTCATCAAAATAGCTTCTAACAATTCCTATTAATAAATATTTATTCCAAGGAACTGGCATTTTTGGTAGCATTTGATATCCTTTAAACACAGATGTATCTAATTCATTATATTTATCAAATATTAAATCTAATAGTTGGTTCAATTGTACTAATTGTTCTTGTGTAATGCCAAGTTTTTCTTTTCTTACCATTGTATCAATATTAATTTGAACATATTCATCACTTATATCGTCCATAAATTCTAAATAACTATATAGTCCACCAATATTCATTTTGGCTATATAATCTAAAATAGTGTTACGATCAAATTTATCAAATTTTTGTGCATGATTTTTAATTAATGCATATGAACTCTTTTGCTCCATTACCTTTGTACTTATCAATGGCCTACTATAATATAGATCCGGATATAAATACTTCATAAGAGAAAACAAAGTAAATTGTCCATGGGTTAAATGTAATCTTTCAAGTAATTCTTTCTTTGTTAAACTCATTTTTGCATAAATCTTTCTCGAAGATATAATATCAGTATCCATTGACTCAAATTGCTCATCAATAAATTTTCTAAGCGCAGCAACTGTGTCATCTTTAATATTCAAATATTTATAATAAATAAATGTTTTAGAAGAAGTCCATATTAATCCATTGTTAGCTTCATTATACAAATGATTATAAAATACATAATCTTTAACGCCAGGAAATTTATCCTGTAAATCTCTTAGTTCAAATTCCTTATCAAACGACTGCATGTAATTAATTATTAATTCTGCAGGCGACATTTTCACATCGCCAACCATTATATAATCTCTCTTTGTTGTAAATTCTTCTGGTAAATATTTATCTAAACATCCTTTTAGAAAATAATGATTATCAATCCCTATTTTTTGTAATTTATATTTATATTTTTCAAATATAGAACGATAAAAAACTGTTGGCTCGTTATCGATAATATAATTTATTATTTCATCAATTAATTCATTGTCTATGCTTGGACATAATTCTGATGGTAAATATTTACCTTTATCTATCAATACATAATTAGATCGTTCAAGCATTCCTCGAAGTGAATTCATTGAAGGAAAAGCTTCAATGATTCCATATTCTTCTATACATCTTTTTTTAAGGATATCATAATCTTCTTGACTGCCAATTCTATATCCGTTCTTAAAATTCTTTTCTATTATTTCCAAATATATTTCTCTCGGAGAAATTCCACGTTTTAAGTATATCCCATTTTTAAATTCTCTGTATTCAGAATTCAAAATTTTTAATTCAAAGGAATTCATTTTTCTTGTTTCTTCGAGACTCACTGTATTCCCAAATCGTTCTACAACATGATCAATTATTTCATCAACGTTAATCATATCTGAATTATAGATTACTCTTAATTTTCTATTATACTTTATATTTGAATCTCCCATTTCCATAAAGAATAATAGTATTCCTGCAATTTCTCTTACACTTATTTCCACTACACTATGATCATTCGAATTTTTCCTGCTTAATTTCTTTAAATAAGTATATAATCTATCAACATCAATAAATTGTTCATCTTTATCAGCCAATTTTATATAAATGCATTTTAATATATTTTTTATTGTTGGCATTTGAAGTAATAATTTATCGATCGTCCTAGTTTCTATTTGTCTAATTCTCTCTCTTGTTACTCCTAATTTTCTACCTATTTGTTCTAACGTTAACTGTGGATCATTAGAATAATAATTAAACCGATTTTTAAGTACCAATAACGCATGTTCAGAGAGTTGTGAATAAAATGTGTATACTGCATCTTGAAATACTCTCTCATAACTTTCCCCAATTGAACTTACTAAATTAAATAATTCATTAAGATCAATACTAAATATGCTCAATAATTTTTCTGGCGAATATTTTACCAAATCAGCAATTGTAATAGTATTATTTAGAGATAATATTTTAATTATATTGTTATTCGTAATGACTTCACTTAATTCAAGTTCATTGTAAAAGCTATCAATACTTTCTATACTTCTTTTTACCTTGAATATAAGATTTTGATAGTTGTTTTTTATAAAGTATATTAAGCTTAAATAATAGTCTTTGTTGTTACTCTTATTATACTTATAATCAAGCATTAATATATTAAGTAGTGTGTTGTCAAAATTAAAATGATCACTTGAAATTTGTTCAGATATCTTTAAACATAATTTTTTCTCTGTTGTAAACATAATAAAATCTAAATCTTTTTTCATATCTAATGTTTCTGTAATATTTTCTCTTTGTGATTGATTTAAATAATACATAGTTTTGATATTTTCATAGTTTTCTTTTAAAAGTCTTTTTAGCCCACTCATTTTCACCAAATCAGAATCGATATATTTAATTATAAATTCATAAACGTCTTCTACTTTTGCATGACGTTTAGTAAATAAATATTTGGCAACTAAAAACTCAACATATTCCTCTGAATAGAAATAATTATTTTGTTTTGCTTTTAATTTACCTCCATATAAGATACTGCTTATCATAATTCAAATCTTTTTTTGCCTTTTTTTGAATCCTTTTGAAATTCTTTTTTTTGCTTATTGAGTTCTGTTTGAATGGCACTAAATATTTGATTTATCTGATCATCAGTATATTCATAAAATGATGAATTAGATAAATTTTGTAATTTAGATATTAAATCGATGATCTTATTTACCCTATTTGTAGCAATTCTTTTAAAATTTTCTTGTTTAGTATTATTCATATAATCCCTCCAAATCAACATTATAATATCACGGAAACAAAATATTGTCAAAATATTTTAAAAATATTGTTTAAATGTTTCTAAAAAAAGAGTATTTCTACTCTTCTTTTTTTAATTCGATTTCATAATTTGTAAAGGCTATTTCTGTTGAAGGAAATAATTTAACAGGGTTAATTGTACGTAATGTTTCCTTCATACTATTTTTAATAAATCCACCATATATATCATCGGCTTGTTTTGAATCAGACATTGATATCATCACATATTTACTTTTTAAATCAATAATTTTATCAACAAATCCACGATGATCAAATGTATCATTTGTATACAATTCCTGTTTCTGACCAACTAATAAATCATCTGGTAAATACGGTGGATCAAAATACATAAAGCTATTCTCTACTTTCCCATCGTTTTTCATTTCATCCAAAAAAGATTTATAATCTAAGTTATAGAATTTTACTGGTTTTATTAATTTCGATAACTCTCCTAAATATTCTTCATTTATAACGATCTCTTCTATTCTTCCAAATGGAACATTAAACTTACCCGCTTTATTTTCTCTATATACCCCATTAAAGCCTGTTTTCATTAGAAAGCAAAACAATATGGATTTTTTGTCTAGAGCCTTTTCTTCATTAAATTGTTTTCTCAATTCATAATAATATTTTTCTTTTTCGCTAGCATCGTAACTATTATACACTTTTACCAATTCTGATATGTGTTTTATAAGATAATCAGGTTTTTTTTGAAGTAATTTATAAAAATTAATGATGTTTGAATTAATATCATTAACATAAAAATTTTTATAATTTAATTTATCGTTATTTTTAAGTACATTTATAAGTACAACTCCCGATCCAAGAAAGCATTCTATATAGTTTTCTTTATTCGGTTTAAAAGCATTTAACATCTCGTTTAATATTTTCTTCTTTGATCCTGCCCACCTAATAGGAGAATTCAAAACTTTACTATCTATCATTTTATCTCCTCCTATTCTCTGATAATATTATATCATTAATTGCTAATTTTTCATATATTTTTACAAATAACTTGAATAAACTTACTTTTTAAGTGATTAATACAAAGAATTGGAGGAATTGTGCGATTAGAAATATACTATGTTATACCTAAAGTAATCGTTTTTTATGCAGAAAAAAATTATCTGATGACCTTAACATAAAATATTCTACCCTATGTGAATAGTTAAAAGATCCAAATACTGAAATTTTAGCATACAACAGAATATACATTAGAACAAACTTCTTATGACTGTGACTATTTAATTAGAAGAAAAGGTCATGATGCAGAAATAGTAAAAATATTTTAAGATCAAGAGTCACCTTAATCCTACCTAAAAATCACACTTTATTCAACAAAAATGAGGGAGCTTTCGCGCTCTCTTCAGGGGGTGATTTTTTCAAACCTTTTTTGATTAAAATTTCACTTTTTTTCTTATTTTCATTGGTTTTGAATTGTTTTAAATTAGAAAAAATCAAAATAATTTGTTAAAAATTTAGAATTTTAATGTCTAATTATTACCTAAAATTTTCTTCTATATCAATATGAAGATTTATATCTTCTTCAGTAGGAAGCTCTCTTGATAGATCTTCAGGTAAAAATTTTGTTATTTCATAAGAACTTACTCCTATTGGTTGTTCTATTCCTTTTAACGAATATTGAGTAGTCAATTTATCTTTTTCTTGACAAAGTATAAGTCCAATTGATGGATGATCAAATTCACTTTTTAGCATATCATTTACAGCATTAAGATAAAAATTCATTTTTCCTGCATATTCTGGTTTGAAACTATTTGCTTTTAACTCTACAACAATATAACATCTTAACTTTAAATGATAAAAAAGTAAATCAATGTAGTAATCATCATTTCCAACAGATAATTTATACTGATTACCAACAAAACTAAATCCATTTCCTAATTCCAAAAGAACATCTCGAATTCTATTGATCATAGCTGTTTCTAATTCTTTTTCTTTATATCCATCTTTTAGAGTTATAAAATCAAATATGTATGGATCTTTTATTACATTATTTACTAAATCACTGTTAGAATTAGGTAATGTATTATTGAAATTGTTAGCACTATTTCCTACTCTCAAATGATATTGTCCGTCTATTTGAAATGATAATACATTTCTACTCCAACCATTTTCTATCGCCGCTTGTGCATACAATTTTCGAATTTTCTTATCTTTAAATTTTTCCATCAATAATAAATTATGACCCCAAGGTAAATTTGCAACAAGCTGTTGCAAATTTTCATCATCTCTATATTCTTCGTAAAATAATTTCATATAATTTAAATTCCTTTCTGAAAACCCTTTCATATTAGGAAATTCTAATTTTAATTCTGTAGAAACGTTTTTAATAAAGCTTTTACCATATTTACTATTTTCTGAAATAATTTTTCCAAGTCTAAAGTAAAGCATGATTAAATTTTTATTTACTTCAATCATTGTTTTAGTTTGACTTGTCTTTATTTCATTTTTAATATTTAATACTATATCTTTAAAATCTTTTTCTAACATTACGAACCTCCTGTTATAATTTTATTATAATCAAGTTATTTAGATTTACATCGAAAATATATTTTTATAAAAAATTAAAATTTTAATATCTAATATTACCTAAATTTGTAAAAAAAGTTATTATTTGCTATTTAAACCTTATAGAACTTAGGAAAAAAAAATGAGAGAGCTTTCGCTCTCTCTTCAGGGGGTTCGGTTGAATATACTCTCACACTTTAGATCGTGAGAGATATCAGCGTGAGTTACTCACGCATCTTAATCATAATATGATTTAGGTAAAAAGTCAATTCTTTCCAAATGAATATTTTCCCCTTGACACTTTATTTTTCACAGTTGACACTGTCAATCAATCTCTGCTTTAATGGATCTCGATCATAGTCTGCGTTGAGCAAATATTCTTCCGAATCCGTCTTAGCTTGCAGTAAAATTTTGTAATCCTGACGAACATCCGCAATTTTAAAGGTCATATCTCCACTTTGCTTAGTACCAAACAAATCACCATGTCCACGAAGTTTAAAATCTTCTTCACTGATCAAGAAGCCATCGTCGACTGTTTCCATAATTGAAAGACGTTTCGTATCGTGATCTCCGATCAAAATACACTTAGAAGCAGCACTACCTCGTCCAACACGACCGCGCAACTGATGAAGCGTAGATAAGCCAAAACGATTAGCATCAAAGATCACCATCATAGTAGCGTTCGGAACATCCACGCCAACTTCGACAACTGTTGTACTGATCAAGATATGAACTTCATTCTTTAAGAATTCCTGCATTACTAGATCTTTTGCTTCCGCCTTCATCTTACCATGAATTAAATCGATACGATAACGGCTGCCAAAAGCCAAATTCATCTTATCGCGAAGTTCATAGACATTCGTCAAATCAGAATTATCACTATCTTCGATCAAAGGTGCGATCACATAGATCTGGTGTCCTTGTTTCAATTCCTCGAGCATCATCGTGAGCGTTTCCTTCATCTCTTTCGTTGTTTTGACCATGGTCGTAATTGGTTGTCTTCCTTTAGGTCGCTCTTTGATGGTCGAAATATCCATATCACCATAAATTGTCAAAGCGTACGTTCTAGGAATTGGTGTCGCACTCATATATAAAATATCTGGCTCACGCCCTTTATTGCGCAAATTAGCTCGCTGATTGACCCCAAAACGATGTTGTTCATCCGTAATGACGAGTCCTAGATTTTGATACTCTACTTCCTCTTGAATCAACGCATGTGTTCCTACGACCATATGAATAGATCCATCCAAAAGTCCTTGATAGATTTCTTGCTTTTCCTTTTTGCTGATCGATCCCGTAAGTAGACTGATAGAAACACTAGAATCTTTAAACAAGTTCTTCAAATTGTGATAATGCTGAGTCGCCAAGATTTCCGTCGGAGCCATTAGGGCACTCTGATATCCACCCAAGTAAGCTGCATACATAGCAATAAAAGATACGACGGTCTTTCCACTGCCGACATCTCCTTGTAAAAGACGATTCATCTGATGAGGTTTATTTAAGTCATCTAAGATCTCCCAAGTCGCCTTTTTTTGATCCTCCGTCAATGTAAATGGCAACTTAGCCATCAACTCTTCGATTTTTGATCGGTCGATGTCCTTAGACCATCCTGTATTCATCGAACGATTTTTCTTTTTTAAATAGTTAATTTTAAACATGAATGAAAACAATTCTTCATATTTCAAACGAATACTTGCCTCTTTTAATTTTTCCTCAGAAGGTGGATTATGTAAAATGTTAAGAGCAATCTTCTTGTTAGTAAAATGATATTTATCGATGAGATAGCTCGGAATGTCATCTAAAATTTCCTTCCCATGACTCATAAGTGCCATGTTGATATAGCTACTCATATTTTTATTAGAAAGTCCATTCGTGCAGTGATAGACTGGCTCGATCTTCATCTGATTAGAAAGAAGTCCAAATTTAATATCGGATGCCGTAATGATATTTTTGCCTTTATCCAATTTTCCAATAACCGTAATTCCTGTTCCTACAAGTAGTTGCGTTTTTAAAAAAGCACGATTGAAAATAGAAACGCCGACGATGCCACTATCCGTTACTAGCCGAAAATTCATCTTGTTAAGGCCGCCTTTGAAACGTAACAATACGGGAACACTTTCGATCCTTCCGTCAATGACAATATGCTCCCCATCTTCTGTTTTAGAAAGATCGCCTCGCACTAATTTGTCATATCGGAAAGGATAATGTGTTACCAAATCATCAATGGTATATAGGTTCAATTTATTGAGTAAAAACTCAGATTTTGGTCCAATTCCTTTGACTGCCGACAAAGCACCCATACTACCACTTCCTCGCCTGCTATTATATCACAATTTGACAAATTCGTACAGAAAAAAATTGAAAATTGGCCTCTAGATTTTGGACAATATTTACAGTCAAAATTTTATCAAAAAAAGTCGCAGAATTGCTTGACAAAATAAATCGTTTCGATTATTATAGAAATCACCAATTCGGAAATGAACGAATTGGTAGCTAGTATCACACTAGCCAACCCCTTTTTATTCTTTTTAGGAAGCTGCCCTCAGGGGGTGCAGCTTCTTTGTTTAGAAAAAAAGACGAATATTCTTAAGAATTCGTCTCTTCTTGTTTATTGGACATCTCTTCTAATTGTTCATAATATTGATAACGCTCCATCGCGTTTCTTTTATTCTGCTCTAAAAGTTCTTTGTAAGTATCTGGAGAAATATTTTTAAGCATGCGATACCGATCTTCCCCTGCCAAAAATTCAAAATATTCATCGAAATTTACTTTGCTATCCAAAGTGAATTTTTTAGTTTCCGGTTGATAGTGGAAAATTGGGTAGTAACCACTTGCTGTCGCATGTTTTTCTTCTTCCATAGTATTTTCCATGCCCTTTAACATTCCTTGAGCAATACATGGTGCATAAGCTAAGACGATCGATGGACCATCATAGGCATCCGCTTCCATAAGCACCTTAATCGCTTGTTGGTAGTTAGCTCCCATGGAGATACTTCCTACATAGACATGGGGATAAGTAAGTGCCATGCGCGCAAGATCTTTTTTTGCAGTTTGTTTTCCTTGCGATGCAAACTTGGCTACCGCACCAATCTTGCTAGATTTAGAAGCTTGCCCGCCCGTATTGGAATACACCTCTGTATCCAAAACCAAAATATTGACATTTTCATGATTAGAAAGCACATGATCAATTCCATTATAACCAATATCGTAAGCCCAACCATCGCCGCCGACCATCCAAATGGACTTCGGTTTAATAAACGGTTTTAGTTTCTTAAGCCCTACGACCCGACTGTGGTCTGCCACATCATATAGTCGTTTTGCTGTATCATCATTAATTTCTTGTAAATAATCACGATAGATGCGAGCTTCTTCTGGATCTACTTGATCAAATTGATCCCGAATCAAGTCCTTAATCCGATTTTTGATTGCCAAATCCGCAACCTTCATTCCATAACCAAATTCAGCATTATCTTCAAAAAGGGAATTGGCCCATGGTACAGAATAAGGGGTACTTGGGGCACTGGCACCATAGATAGAAGAACAGCCCGTTGCATTGGCAATAACCAATTTATCTTGGAAAAGTTGCGTTAATAATTTAAGATAAGGCGTCTCTCCACAACCACTACAAGCACCTGAAAATTCGAACTTAGGAGTTCTAAACTGACTTCCTTTCACAGTACCGACCGGAAGGACCTCCTTGGAAGAAACCTCATTGAACAAGTACTTGTATTCTTCTTCCTTGCCCAGCTTTTTTAATTCTTCCATCGATTTCATTTCAAGAGCCTTTTCACCTTTTTTTCCAGGACAGACATTGACACATAACTTACAGCCAGTACAATCTGGTAAAGATGCGGAAATTGTATATTTCAAGTCCTGATCTTTAATGCCAGCATCCATCAAATTTTGGCGAACAACATTTGGAGCCTTTTCCACTTCTTCTTGATCAAGTAAAAATGGACGAATCACCGCATGTGGACAGACAAAGGAACAGAGATTACATTCTATACAATTCTCTTTGATATGATAAGGAGCAAAACCACTGCAACCACGCTTTTCGAGTTTTGATAGCCCTGGCGCAAACGTACCATCAGGAGCGTCCAGAAAAGCACTTACTGGAAGATCGTCTCCTTCACGCTCATCCATGCGATCAAAGAGCCGTTTTTCCTTCTCAATTTCCTCAGGTTGATACTGAAAATATTCCGTATCGATCAACGTATAAGCGTCTCCTGCTCGGTCAATGGCCTGCAAGTTTTTAGAGGCAACATCTCCACCCTTGTGCCCAAAACGTTTTTGAATATTTTCTTTCATTTTTGAAACCGCAAAATCAAAAGGAATAATATGTCCTAAAGAGAACATCAACGTCTCAATAATACTGCTGATCTTGTGATCGAGTCCCACTTCTTTGGCAATCACTAAAGCATCGACCGTATAAAAACGAACTTTTCGCTCTTTCAAAATTTTTTTATCGTGATCCGTAAGAAAATCTTGAAGTTCTTCTTTCGTTTTGTCCGTATTTAATAGAAAGATTCCGCCTTCCTCAATCGGATCCAATACCCGAAATTTACGAAGATATTGATCGCGGGTACAGACGATCATATGAGGTTTTTCCACATAATAAGTGGACAAAATAGGAACGTTATTAAAACGTAAGTGACTTTTGGTAACGCCACCACTCTTCTTAGAGTCATATTGAAAATATCCCTGCACGTAACCGTTGGTGTTGTCGCCAGTAATTTTCATCAAATCTTTGCAAGCGCTGACCATTCCATCTGATCCATAGCCATAAACTAAAAATTCAGTGCTACTTTTTGGAAGAGTAAAATCAGAAACAGCAATACTGCGTCTTGTCACATCGTCCTCAATTCCCACAGTGAAGCCAGTAAAGTTATCACGTTTACCTAAGAAGTCATAGACTGCTTTGATCATAGCTGGAGTCGTATTTTTGCTGGATAATCCGTATCTTCCCCCAATGACTTTGATCTCTTTCTTAGCCCCCTCGATCACTTGAAGGACGTCTAAATAAAGCGGCTCCCCTGCACTGCCCGGCTCCTTCGTGCGATCAAGTACAGCAATACTCTTGACACCCTCTGGCAAGACATTAAGAAAGTACTTGCTGCTGAAAGGTCGATAAAGATGCACTTCGATTAAACCTAATTTTTCCCCTTGAGAATTCAAATAATCAATAGTCTCTTTGATCGTCTCACAGACAGATCCCATCGCCACGATTACTTTAGATGCCTCATCATCTCCATAATAGACAAATGGTGCATAATGACGTCCTGTAATCTTGGAGATTTTTTGCATGTAATCATTGACTATATCAGGCACTTGATCGTAGTAAGAATTTCGAACTTCGGTTGCCTGAAAGTATACATCATCATTTTGAGACGTGCCTCGTGTCACAGCATTTCCAGTATTCAAAGCCCGAAGGCGGAAAGCCTCCAAACTTTTTTTGTCGATGAGCCCCCGTATCTTCTCCATATCGAGTACTTCTACTTTTTGTAATTCATGACTCGTTCGGAAACCATCAAAAAAATTGACAAAAGGAACCCGTCCTTTGATGGCCGCCAAATGAGCAACACTCGTTAAATCCATTACTTCTTGTACAGAGGACTCTGCCAAGATTGCAAATCCTGTCATCCTGGTTGCATACACATCTTGATGATCACCAAAAATGGATAGCGCATGCGTTGCTAAACTGCGGGATGCCACATGAATCACACAAGGCAAAAGTTCCCCTGCAATTTTATACATATTAGGAATCATCAAAAGCAATCCTTGACTAGCCGTATAAGTGGTCGTAAGACATCCTGCTTGTAAGGAACCGTGTACCATGCCAATCGCTCCAGCTTCAGATTCCATTTCGACAACTTTGACAGGTTCTCCAAAAAAGTTCTTCTTCCCCTCTCCACTCCATTGATCAGTAAATTCTGCCATCGGTGAAGCGGGAGTAATTGGATAGATTCCTGCTACCTCCGTAAAATGATAAGCCACATAGCTACAAGCTTCATTTCCATCCATAATTCTTTTCTTCATGGGTCCCACCTCTATCATTATTATATAATAATTCTATGGGAAATACTATGGAAAAAAGCAACAAAAAAGTCACCTTGACAGGTAACTTTAAGGACTGACAATATTTGCAATATCACTCTTGGTCATATCGATGGTAATTGGATATCTTGGCAACCGCATCTTATCCGATCCAACCGTAATTTTACGATTTCCACCAATGAAAGCCATCGTAAATCCAGCTTTTTGAACTAGACCAATAGAATAGTCATTGTATTCGTAGAAAGGATAACAAAAAGCTGTACTACCATTTAATTTCTCACGACTAAGTGTAAGATCGGCCAAGATCACATCTTCAGGATAACACTTGATTGGGCCACCCTGTCCACCAGGACATGCTCCTGGAAAATGCAGATTATCACCATGAGAATGAACTTCGACATATTGAGAAGCATAAGAATTCGGATCATAAAACTTCGTCATTAAAAACAATGTCGCATTCATCTGATATTCGTTCAAAATAGCAATGCCCTTTTCAGCAAGCCAACCATCATCGATAGTAATCAAAACGGATTTTTCAGGAAGTTGAATTTTTCCATCGATAAAGAGTTCCATATCATGCATTCTAAGTGTATAATATCCTTCTTCTTTAAAATAATCTAGATGCGTCCGGAAACGATCGACATGTAGACAGATACTTTGCCCACATTCATCCCAACTATCATCATCATAGAAAAAATGATAGTTTAAAGTTGCAATCGCCTTAGCAACAGGCGCATCACTATTGGCCTGTGCTTTCACAGTGACTTTCTCTTTAAGTAACCCTAACAACTGATTATCATAAACCACATAATAGTAAGGATCATCTTTAATGAGAATTGGCAGATCGACACTTTCCTCTAATTGATAAAACATCGCTCCATCTTTATAAAAAGTAGTCTTCCCATCGGTTACAGCATTTTCATTAAAAGCTATATAATGTTGATAAGCCGTAGATGCTAAAGTTAAAGCCTCAATCGGATCGATATCTTGATAGGAAATCCAATAAGCAATATTCTTAAGCGGCAAGTATTTTGTATCCTGATCTACCGCTTCATCGACATTCATTTCCAGTTCAGCATCTTTGCGAACCTTACCTCGCTTTTCAAACTTTCCATTGACTTTTTGATAGAGCTCAGCCTCTTTGTTCGTCTTGACAAAAGGAGTGTGCTTACTTTCAATCAACGTAACAAGCTTTTCTACATCTTCCTTATGCTGCTGTTCTTTTTTCAAAGCATCGTCACGATACCAAAGATAGCCCCCTACAAGAAAAAGTACGAGGAAAACTACTACAACCACAGAAATAATCCATTTTTTCATCATTTCACCTACTCTTGTCCACTGTGATCTACGACAATCCAAGCATTGGATACAGCTCTTCCACCGTATTCTGCACCAGCACTTGGACGATTATAAAGTTTTCCATTGACAGCCATGGTCGAAGAAGCTCCACCATCTAAGTTGGCAGCATTATACGCTTTGTAACGTGTCAAAATCTTAACAACATCCTTCATGCTGGCTCCAACACTATAACCAGGTAATCGACCTTCGATAATCAAGAACAAGACGATTCCATCTTTTCTTTGGGCAATAACGGTACGAGGCGCAATCCCCCAACCGCCATCACCATTGATCTCAGCAACTTTACCATTGACTAGAAGAAATGGTCCGAACTCGACGGCATCACGCATACCATGTTCAATCGCCGATTCCGCAGTTTCATAAGTTAAATACATCTTATTATCATAGGTAAAGCCGATAAGGCCTCCTATACCACCATTATGACGTTGCCAAACGATTTTACCATCCTTGATAATGACTCCATAGGGCGTGCTACCATTGCCCCAACCATCAAGGTCTTCAAAGCCACCACCATTGATGCCGACCAAACCACCATTGTCACGACACATCTTCGCAACAGAGTTTCCAACAACTCCCAACTGTTTAGGAATTGCCAACTCGACATTTTTAGGATCATAGATTACTGTTAAATACCCTTTATAACCATTCTCCTCAATACGAATAATCTTATAAATCTCATTGCCCTCATCACGTGTAAAAATCTGTTCTTCATAGATAGAAGAATAACTGCTCTTTTCGGAAGTATCCCCGATAACAATGTCATCCAAGTTTACATTTTCATCAATTTCCACAATGTAATTACGGCTCATAACTTCTTCAATCAATTTTGGACTATAAAATGTATAAGCCAAATAATGATGATTCATCGTCGTCATAGCGGTCGTGATCCAAAGTTCTCTAAAATAAGAAACTGGTCCATAGACAAAGAAGAGCACCACGATCGCCAAGAGATCCAAGAAAAACACTGCCATTGTAAACTTCTTAATTTTAAATTTTCTCTTTTTTTTCACTTTTACTGATGCGGGCTGCTCGATTTTGTTTTCGATTTTTTCTGCTTTTTTTCTCTTTTTTACATCTTTCATATTATCTACTCCATTACATAAGGTGCGTCAATTTTGCCAGTTCCATTCTTCAATTGATCTTTATGAATACAGACGATTGGAACAATATGTTTCTCTGTACTAGTCGTTGCTTCATGAAGTTCTCCATTGGCATAATGTACCCAAGCCATATCTCCAAGAAGTGAAGTCATATTCATCAAAAAGTAATCGCTTAAATCAGGGTTAATTTTCAAGTCGACAAGGTTTGCCAAACCCACTTTGGCATTCACCTGACTCTGATAGATATTCAAATAATCATAGCCCGCTTCATCGCTCATCTCACCTGTGTAAAATGTACATTCGCTGAGTGCATCTTGATAACTAAGTGAATTTAAATAGGTATGATTGAGATAATACCCAATATTGTATCGATCGTTAATATCAAACATGGTCGTCTGATCACTGTAATTTTGATAAACTTCACTACCGTTCAACAAAAGGTAATGATCAAGAGACATTTTGTAGAGATCTCCTTGTTGTTCGACGATTCTCCAAAGATCATCCCCAAGCTTTACAAAACTTCCAACCGCTCCTTGTTCCGTTTCAATTTTATATGGATCTTCTTTTGTTCCAGTACCACCAGTAACATTGATATCGCTCTTGATTGTGATTACTGGTTTCACTCCATAACCATCATAGCTTGTAGCAGAAGCAACACTTCCACTCGCACTTAAATAAAGTGGGGCTCCTTCCATATCAGATCCTAACAACCAAGTGTAACTGCCATCGTTCAAGAAACTTTCTTTACCTAAAGCAGTCGCATATTCTTTAGGAGTAAGAAGTGCAATCGATGCTTCTTTTTCCTCATCTTGACAGACAAAGTCCTCTTCCGTCATAGTCTCTTCACACCAAGTTGTTGCCGCCAAATAGTTTTCAGGTTGATTTAAAGAAGCATAGAAAATTCCAGAATGGTCTATTTCTTCTTGTGTGTTGAGCCAAGTGTAAAGATTAGATTCTTGATAGGTTGCCCCATCGCCCCAAAGCATGATGCTCTGATTATGATCTGCCACCAATAAAACACGATGATCCTCATAAACCTTTAAAACGCGCCATAGACGATTGGAATATTCGACATAGTTTGCAACCTCTTTACCTTTGAAGACATACTCTTTACCATTTTGGTAAAGGCCATCGCCTGTACTTACAATCTCTTGATTTTGCGTGAGCACAACTCCCAAATAATGCTCTTCCTTTTTTTGTGTTCGGTGTTGTTCACTATAATAATAAAGACTTCGTCCTCCAATATATAGACAGATCAAAATCATAATAGACAGACTGATGACATTAAACCAAAACTGGCCACGAGGATAGCCTTTTTCTGCTACTGCTTTGGCCTGTTTTTTTTGATGTAGTTGTTCCTTTTTCTTTTTCTTCTTCATAGCCTGCTCCTCTATTATCAAAACTTATTATAACAAAAAAGACATTTTTTGACAATGTCTATTAGCAAAATTTATCAATCTGTGACGATCCAAAAAGTAGGCATCGCCCGTAGTCCATTTTTTCCATTTCCTACTGGCGTATTGACAATCTTTCCATCGATCCACAGTTCCGTAGAACTTCCCCCATCCAGATTCGCAGCATTATAGGCCCCATAGCGTTCCATAATTTTGGTAAGATCTAACATGTCAGCCCCGATACTGCTGACCGTGCGACCATCGATTACCAAAAACAAAACAATGCCATCCTTTCTCTGTCCAATAGCAGTACGTGGAGCAATTCCCCAACCGCCATTACCTTTGATAAAAGAAGGTTGCCCATTGACGATCAGGAAAGGTCCAAATTCAATAGCATCACGATAGCCTAATTCTAATGCTTCTTCCACACTCATCTTCCCTAGTACAAGTTTATGATCCCAAGTGAATCCGATAAAACCGCCACCTACGGGAGCCTCAGGATAAGTACTCACCACTTGCCCATTTTTTATCACTGTACCATGGGGAATTCCACCATTACCTTTGGTATCGGGATCATAAAATCCACTAGCATTTATCGCAACATGAGCGTTATTTTCCTTGGCCACTACATCGATCGTCTCTCCTTTTTGGCCCAGTGTAGAAGCCGTTGCCAATTGAACTTTTTCTGGATGATAAATGACGACCAACGTACCTCGATACCCTTTTCCACGAACGGATAAAACTTTAAAAAGATCCTCTGGCTGTTCTCGATCCAAAATTTGTTTTTCATATGCCGTAGTTGGAGCACTTGTCGTCATATCGATCAAATTTGGATCACTAGAAACATCTCCCTCAACGACCTGATTTTCCTCAAGCACTTTTTCAATGGTCTCATCACGATAGAGCCATGTTGCTAAATATTGATGATTTTTAGTAGTCATGGCGGTCGTAATCCAAGTCGTACGCACCAAATCCCACGGACCATAAAGCAAAAATAAAACAACAAATATCAAAATTCCCATGCCAATGCCAATCACTTTGACAACCGATTTTTTCCTTCGCTTCTGCATCTTACCACCTATTATTCAATATAACAAATTTTCTTACTTTTGTAAAAAGAAAAAGTGCTCAGCACTTTGATTTCTTCTATTATATTGCATCATTTTTTAAATAGTAAACCATTCCATTTCGTATCTTGGATGTCTAATTCAACTTCTTGAGGTATATGATAATACTTTTTAAAAGTCATCACATGATATTCATCAAGCGGATCATTTCCTTCTAACAACAACTTTGGTGTCGCATAAACAATGATTGGATCAGACTGCTTTTGTAACTGCTCATGAATACTTTGATTTCTAAAATCACAAAATTCATGAACTTGCCAATAAGCAAATAAATAGCCCATCATCAAGAAAATAGATAGGAGTCCAAGACCGTGACTCAGTTTAAAATAAATACGATGCTGCTTTAAATTGGTTATTTCTAATAATAGATAAAGAAGAGCCATAAATAACAAAATCACTGTAAATAACGCTGTTCGTCCTCCCCAGACAGGTGAAATCATCATAATTAAATTGCTAGAGATACCAAGCACAAGTAAGAACAGAATTTTCTCTTTATTTTCACTCGATACATGGCGAAAAAAGAAATAACAGAATAGTAAGACCAAAGCAAGTAAAAACAAGAATAAAATTCGATGATGTGCCAAAAGAAATTGCCAACCAACATTGGATAGATCATAATACTTTAAAAACAAAGCACCACAAATACAAAGCATTATAATTAACAACAAGACGGACAGAGCATATTTTAGAAAGCACCCCGTAACAGTTCGATGAATCATTACTAGTAGCACGAGTGTAAATAATATTAAAACCGGAATGTTCCAAAGAAAAGTATAACAGACAAAATTCATTGTATTGCTTCTAATTTTCGCCAAAAGAGATAATTGGCCAAAGGCTTGCTCATCTACCATCATACGAAGAGCATTACCAGGACTTATCAACATAAGAAAAGCACCAATAAAGGAAAAGATCGTGTTGAAAAGAAGAAAATAGTCGACCCTTTTTGTTTTGTACCATTGATAAAAAAGTAATAAAGCATTCCCGAAAACATAAGCAAACGCAATATTTTCTACAAACATCGTCACTAAGAAAGAAAAGAGTATAGAGAATAGATAATCATACCAAGAACGTTTAGCCTTTTTTAAAATAACTTGAAAATAGCAAAAGAAATATCCTAAGACCAATACGGTTGGAAATAAATATGTGATACTTCCAGCTACATATAAAAACGATTGACCCCACATCGTCCTTTCTAAAGTTAAAAGAAATATCATCGTGATTGCATAAATACCCCACTTATGTTTCGTCTTAAAAAAGTTGGCAATAAAGAAACAAAGTGCTGTAATTAAAAAGGCGGTTATAACACAATAGATGATCCTGTGGCAAGTCAATAAATTGATAAGCAATCGACTGACAAAACGTCCTTCCCAAGTACAATACATTTCAATCGTATTCTTAATACTTGATACAATTCCTGTTTGACCGATCAAATAATTATTCCAATCATCCCCCACAATTGGTACAAACAATAAAATCGTTACGAAAAAAAGGAAAATAATACTTAAAATCAGCTTTTCTTGTCGTTCTATTTTAAACATCAGCGTTGATCCCTTTCTGTCTCTTTTATAATATAGATGGGTCTATTTTTCGTCTCTAGATATGTTTTAGATAAATAAGCTCCCATCACTCCCATACAAAATAATTGAATGCCGCTCAAGAAAAACATAATACAAACCATACTTGGCCAACCTCCTACGGGATCACCAAAGCATAGGGTTTTAACAACGATCACTAAAATCATGATGAAAGAAACCACGCAGAATAAAATTCCTACAAAAACTGCAATAGATAATGGTGCTGTCGAAAAAGCAATAATCCCATCCATCGCATACATCAACAACTTCCAAAAACTCCATTTTGTCGTTCCAGCGACTCGCTCAACATTTTCATATTCAAGCCACTTTGTTTTAAATCCTACAAAACTAAATAATCCTTTCGAATAACGATTATATTCCTTCATTGAAAGAATGGCATCGACCATCTGACGTGTCATCAAACGAAAATCCCTAGCACCATCGACCATTTCTACTTTACTAAGTTTATTGATCAATTTATAGAAGCAACGTGCAAAGAAACTGCGAATCGGTGGTTCTCCTTTTCTTGTAACTCTCCTCGTACCTACACAATCATAATCCTCTTTTTGAATGAGATCATACATTTCGATCAACAAGTATGGTGGATCCTGTAAATCGGCATCCATCGTTGCCACATAATCACCCGTTGTATGCTCTAACCCCGCATAGATGGCAGCTTCTTTTCCAAAATTGCGTGAAAACGAAATATATCGGATCCGTCGATCCTTTTTGGCAAAATTTCTACAAATCGAAAGAGTCTCATCATGGCTTCCATCATCGACAAATAAAAATTCAAATTCAACCTTTTTCATTTTATCCGCAATTTTACAGATCTCTTCATAAAATAATGGAAGAGCTTCCTGCTCATTATAACAAGGTACAACAATCGAAATTTTTTTCACCATTTCACCTCATAATTTTCTTTCGATCAAAATCAATCACATGAATACTCATTTGTTTATTGATCGATATACTATACTAATAATACGTTTACTTATCCATTATAGACAGAAATGACAAGTAGTATTTTCCTATACTTTTTTAGTTAACGAGTTAAATAATATTTTTCATTCTGAATCAACAACGATCACTGTAGTATCAGGATCCAAGTGAAAATATACCAATATGGAATCGCGAATCCAAGTAATATCAGAATAGATAAAATCCCAACCATAAAGTTCTTTCCCCGCTGCTACTTTGTATAATACAAGATTTCCTCGTTGTCCATTTTCTTTATATTTTTCAATCTGCATGATATTTTTATCATACACTGCCTTATTATCATAATATTGCTTAAACGTAATGATACCATTAATAAAACTTGGTAATACTACCAACAAAATAAGACCATAAAAATATAAATTTTTGAGAGACCGATTCGTATTACATAGTAAATAGCCCACATATAAAGCAATAATAAATATTGCATAATATATGTTATAGAACAATAATAACAAAGCAAGAATTAATAAAATGCTTGACCGATCCTTGGCATAATTATAAATCATATATAAGATCGTTATTATGATAAGAACAATCGTAATAAGAGTTGAGCGTATTGGACTATATGGCGCAAATATCATGACTATCTGAGACAAAAAAGTAGACAAAACAAGAATAATCGGAATTGCATCTTTTTTGATGAGTGACAAACGATAAGTAATATAGATAACAGATAAAAGAAAAGCAATAAAATACCCATAAGAAAGCATACGAGCTGCAAGTTGAAGCAAGGAAAGCTTATATGATAAATCATATACGTAGAAGTATTGGATCACTTTACTAAGGTTACTAGGAAGTTCTGGCAAAAGCAACAAGAAACGCCCAATCAAAAAACTAATTGCAATAACAAGGCAGACATACATTATTCTTTTTTCTTTAATTTTTTCAATATTTTTTACTGAAGAAATAATAATAACATTAACAAGGGCAAAAACAAACCACGGTAACATCACTCCTGGATATTTAAGATGATCAATACAAAGTGGAACCAAATCTTTTAATCGATAAAAAATTCGTTCAACAAAAGACAAACTTACGTATTCTGTAAAGGTAGCTTGCCGAACTGCATTACCAGGTGCAAAATAAAGAATCGCAAAACCTATTATACAAAAGAATAATGAAAATAAAACCTTTTTATTCCATTTTTGCTTGTTAACAAAAACTTGAAAAAGCAATAAACCTCCGACCATTACAATAGAAATAGCTCCTGCTTGTGGACTATTCCATCCAGCAAAAAAGGCTAAGATAGGTAATAAAAAATAATCTAATTTGCTTTCCTTGTTTTTAATCATAATTCGATAACTGTAATAAAAATATGCAATCATAAGGAATACAGGCAAGAAATAAGCCAACGATCCATCTAACCAATAAAGTGATTCTCGAGATACGTAGATAGATATAAAAAACCAAAAGAAATAGAATAATAAAGTAAACAAAGCGTCTTCTTTATCAGTCATTTGCACTCGATACTTAACCATTTTAAGTATCATGAGCAACAATACTACGAACAACGCTACACTGAATATCTGCCAAGGAAGAAGATTGCCTAATAAAAAGAATACAGCAATTCCCGGTGTTGGTCCTCCACCCCAATTAAAATAAACACGATGAATCTCGTTAAAAACCCCAAATAAACCTTCAGTATCAGAAGTAATTTTCAATTCAAAATCATCTGCATATAAAGTTACCTGTGAGATCTGAATGGCAAAAAGAATAAGACCAATCAAAAAACAGAGTAAAAACCATTTGTGTTCTTTAATATATGCAAGCACCTTGCTCATTGTTCCTTCCCCCCATACATTTTTTCATAATAGTCTTGGTATTCGCCGTTTATGATATGTTCCCACCATTCACGATGACTTAAATACCAATCTACTGTCATCTTGATTCCTTCCTCAAAAGAATAATTATGATGCCATCCAAGTTGTTCTGTAATTTTCGTTGGATCGATCGCGTATCTTCTATCGTGACCTTTACGATCTTCAACAAAAGTAATCAAAGATTCTGGCTTATTTAAAGCCTTTAATATTGCCTTTACTACCTCTAAATTTGTTTTCTCATTGTGTCCCCCAATATTATAGATTTCGCCTTCTTTTCCACTGCGAATAATCATATCAATAGCACGACAATGATCAGTTACATAGAGCCAATCACGAACATTTTCACCCGTTCCATAGACAGGAATTGTCTCATTGTTTAAAGCACGAGTAATTACCAAAGGAATAAGTTTTTCAGGAAAATGATAAGGACCATAGTTGTTTGAACAACGCGAGATTGTAGCAGGTAACTGATAAGTTTTCATGTAAGCTTGCACCAACAAATCTGCACTCGCTTTAGAAGCCGAATACGGACTAGAGGTATGAATATTAGATTCTTCCGTAAAGAACAAATCTTTTTCTTCAATCGGTAAGTCTCCGTAAACTTCATCAGTAGAAACTTGATGATATCTTTTTACACCAAATTTTTTAGAAGCATCCAATAGACATGCGGTGCCCAAAATATTAGTCTTAAGAAAAACTTCAGGATCATAAATTGATCGATCCACATGACTTTCTGCAGCAAAATTAACTACAACATCAAATTTTTCTTCCTCAAACAAATGGAAAACAAAATCACGATCAGTAATATCTCCTTTTACAAATTTGAATTTTGGATTCCCTAAAACCGGCTCTAACGTTTCCATATTTCCTGCATATGTTAATAAATCCAAACACACAATCTCATCTTCTGGATGCTCTTTCAACATATAATGTATAAAATTGCCTCCAATAAATCCAGCTCCACCTGTTACTAATATTTTCATAAACACTTCCTATTTTACAAGTGACATAATATATTTTCCATATTCTGTCATTTGTAATTCCCTTCCTAAATTAAATAATTGTTCATCATCAATAAATCCTTGCCTCCAGGCAATTTCCTCAATACACGAAATGTAATAACCCTGCCGCTCCTGTATAGTTTGTACAAAAGCTCCTGCTTGACTAAGTCCTTTTGCTGTACCAGTATCCAACCATGCAATTCCTCTTCCTAGAGTGATGATCTTTAACTTTTTGCGTTTTAAATACTCATTGTTTACTGCCGTGATTTCTAATTCTCCACGAGCAGAAGGACAAATAGTCTTAGCAATTTCAATTACTTCATTATCATAGAAATAAAGTCCTGGCACTGCCCAATTAGATTTAGGCTTGGTTGGTTTTTCCTCAAGCGATAAAGCATTAAAATCCTCATCAAACTCTACAACTCCAAATTGCGTAGGATCTTCAACAAGCGATCCAAAAATAATAGCTCCACTTTCAAGTGATGACGCTGCTACAACTTTTTCTTGTAATGTAGAACCATAGAAAACATTATCGCCCAACACCAAACAGACATTATCATCTCCTATAAATTTTTCTCCGATAATAAATGCTTCTGCAAGTCCTCGAGGTTGCTTTTGAACTTCATAAGAAATAGAAATTCCCAAACGACTTCCATCACCTAACAATTTTTGATACATCGGCAGATCTTCTTCCGTAGAGATAATTAAAATCTCTTTAATCCCCGCCAATAACAAAACAGACAAGGGATAATAAATCATCGGCTTATCGTAAATAGGCAATAATTGTTTTGATATAACTTTCGTCATAGGATATAACCGTGTCCCTTTTCCTCCTGCTAGAATAATTCCTTTCATATGTATACCTCCGATTTTATTATAACAAAATTATCAATAACTAACAATTAAATAGAATATAAAACGACTCCTAACACAATAATCAGCATACCAAGTAAAATTCGCTTTGATAGTTTCTCTTTCAAAATAACTACACTTAACATTGGAACAAAAATATAGCTTAATGATTCCAACATCATCCCAATGGAAAGATTTAAAGTTCGATATGCATATACCGTCAACAAAGTTGAAGTAAACAATAACAAGTATCCGCCAATCGTATATTTATTGAAATATAGATTTTTTTCTTTTTTGGCACTTCCCTTTTTCAATAGTAACTGACTTATACTAGCTATTAATACAGAAAAAATAAAAATCAAAGTTCCCATTATTTATCACCTTTTTGAATAATAGCCACACCTGTTAACACAATCAATATACCCAAAATCATAGTAAACTTAATTGGCTCCCCAAAAATGAAATATCCAAATAAAATTCCCCACAATAAAGTGACACCTTTATTAAGATAAGCAAAAATCAGAGAATTTTTACTCAATATTTTTTGCCAACAAAAGGCATACAATCCCAGACAGATAAAACTAGCTCCATAGAAAATGAAAAAATAGATACTATCAGAATGTAGTCCAGCTAACTTTGATAAAAGAGAAGCAACAGAATAAATAAGAAATGACATTTGAATGAAAAGAAAATTAACGCTTTTTTTCTTTGTCATGTGAATTCCTCCTTATTACGTACTGAGGAATATTATTAATGGAAATATAAATTCTTCCCAAATATTCTCCAATGATCCCTAAAAGCAAAGTCAAAATAGAACCAACAGCTAAGATTACTAAAATAGTAGATGACCAGCCTAGTGGAGTAAGAGGGTTTAAAAATTTATTAACAATAACATAAATTCCAAAAACAAATGCACAGAAAATAAGAATAAAAGAACATAGAATAGAAAACCTAAGAGGTCTGATAGAAAAATTAGTTAACCCATTTACCCATAATTTTAAAAGTTTTTTAATATCATATCCAGAAGTACCTGCCATTCTTTGATGATGATTCGTTTCTACATTAACGATTTTATTGGTGACACGTAGAATAAGGCCTCCTAAATATGGATAAGGATTTTGGTACTTGATGATTTCATCTTTAACATATGACTTCATTACAAAAAAACTTGATATATATAAATTCTTTGGTTTACCTAATAATTTCACCAACATATAATCATTGATTTTACTTCCAAAATTGCGAAACAAAGAATGTTTTTTTGAAGCATATTTGGCATATACGACATCGACATCAGAATTTAAAGCATGAATTAATTTTGGGAGTTCCTCGACAGGAGATTGATTGTCATCATCGAGGCAAACAATGATAGATCCTGTCACAGAGTGCAACCCAGCCATCACTGCATTATGCTGCCCAAAATTTTTTGCAAGTTCAATATACTTTACATTATCATCATGAACCTTATTCATAATAACAGAATGTAATTGATCAGGCGATCCGTCATTCACCAAAACAACTTCGTAATCATAATCATTGAAATCTTTGATCATGACCTTTTTGATCTGTTCTAGAACAAATAGAATTGTATCTTGCGACTTATAACAAGGGATAACAAAAGAAATCTTATCTTTCATGTTCATTTAGTTTAGCCATAAAAATTAAATCTTTATAACTATCGCCTTTCTTAATCTCATCTTTAAATATACCCTCTTCAATATAACCCGCCTTACAATATGTTTTCTGCCCAGCAACATTATCTTTCAACACTCTTAAAAAAATTTTATGTAGGTTTAATTTTTGGAACCCATAATCAGTAATCAATTTTGTAGCATTATACCCAATTCCTCTTCCTCTTGCATCATCTTCACCGATGAAAATACCAAACTCACCTTTTCGATTTTCAGGATCGATATTTTTGATAAATGTACTGCCCACATCCTTTTTCAACTCTTTACTATAAATAATAAACTGTTTAGTAATGCCTTTGAATACGTAATTGTTCAACCAGTTCATATGAGTCTCTCTAGTCAAATCTTCTTGAATGCAAAAGTTGTTCTTTACACTGTCGCAATTTTTCCACTTGATAATATTATCCGTATCTTCTACTGTGATTTCTCTCAAAATTACAACTTCATTTTCTAACATAATTACTTTTCTCCTAATATTTTTTTTAAAGTCTTACAAACTGTATCCACATCTTCGTCTGTCATATCCGCATAGAGTGGTAATCTCAATAATCGTGCTGCGTAATCTTCAGTGACAGGCAAAGAGCCTTTTTGATAACCATATTTTTCCCCCATTGGAGAAAGATGTAACGGAATATAATGGAAAGGTGCAAGAATATCGTTTTCTTTCAAGTATGCTATTACTTCATCTCGCTTTTCCGCTGTAGGCAAAATAATGTAATACATGTGTGCGTTGTTCGTCGCATA
>CANPXY010000007.1 GCA_947587115.1 uncultured Bacilli bacterium | reverse complement strand
ATTCTTTTGTTCATATTTAACTCCTATCTCATACCATTTAAGTTTAACAAATTTTAAAGAAATAGAAAAGAAAAAAGCTGTTGCAGCTTCCCTTTTTATTCTTTTTAAATTTATTACCCTTTGCCAATACGTAAAATTTCAAAGGTCACATCTTGTGAAACACCAAAGGTTGCAGCTTCACTTTCACTCGTGTACAATAGATCAAATAAGAAGCGTTCGCCAATTCCAATCGAGCCACCTCGATCGAGCACAATCCCAATGATCGGCTCATTCGAAATACTTCCTACCTGAAATCTTACGATGGTGTGAAATGGATATTTGCTGTCTCCCGCTAAAATGCGTACTTTTCCATAGGTTGGATCATTGTAATAAATGTTTCCTTCTCCAACATAATACCCACTTGCCGTATGGGAAGAGGTACATCCGTAACAATCGGGTCCATAGCCACTAAGTTTTCCTATCAAGGTCTCTAAGACGGTGGAATCCTGTCTATCGGGGGTTTGCTCTTGGACCTCTACTTGTGGTGTGGGCGTAGGCTCTAGATCCTTGATCTTGGGAGTCTGTGGTAATACCGGCGTTACTGGATCTTCTACTACTTCCTCTTCTACGACCGGCTCTTCCACTAGCACTTCTTCCTCTTCATAAGTTAAATAGATGCTTGGTAAATGTTTACTTGTAACCGTTGTAGAAATTTGTTCTTGTTCGATGCAACCACTATTTAAAAATAATATCCCTACAAAACTGATAATCAAAAGTTGAAAAGATACTGTTACTGCCGTTTTCAATTTGCTCATAAACATGCTCCTTCGTTATAATTCTATTCTAACATATTTAAAAAGGGCAAAGAAAAAACTCGACATATTTCTGTCAAGTTCTGTGTAAATATTTGTCAATTGACGTCTTGGCAAGTATAACCAACTTCTGAAAGCAGCGCTTCGATCATCGTCTGATCTTGACGATAGACGAACTCTGGGTAGAATCCTTCCAACTCTCCAATATTCTTCGATAAGGCTGTCTCATCAAGATTTTCATAATCAATGTTTTGGGTGATGGTTAAACTCTGATCCTCGACACTACAATATTGTTTGATTCCAGTGTAAGATTCGATTTCTTCTTTAAAACTCTGACAAGAGGTCTTAAGATCTTCTAAAACTTGGTCTTGGTCAGGCGTCGCAAGTTGAATTCGATTGATCAGCTTGGCTTTTTCTAAGCCGCGTTCTTTATACTCAAACGTTAAAGCAATTGAAGTCGTTCCTTCGTCCGTCTCTTTTTCAAAAGTACAAAGCCGCTGTTTCGTTTGGTTTTCTTCACTTTGCTGACTCGATGGAATCGGCGGTGCGGAAATAGAATTGATAAAACCGCGAATTTCTGGTAAGAATAGAACGACACCAAACAATAAGATAAAGATCAACACCAAGATTACAGTACGAGTCTTTGATGGCTTGACCTCTTTTGGTGGCTCCACTTTTTCTTGTGTTTCTACATTTGTTGGCTTCTCTTCTTTGTTCATAATTTCACCCCATTTATTTCTCTTTATTTTTTAACGTAAATCATCGATGGCATTTTGAAAATCATAACTGTTGATCACATAAGAACCACTGACTAAAATGTCCGCACCTTTGACAAACTTCTTTGTTTCATCGTTGATGCCACCGTCGACACTGATCAAGCAGTGACTCTTTTCCTCTTTGCACATCTGTTTAAGTTCTTTTAAGCGATCTTGCGTATCTTCTAAGAAACTCTGGCCACCCTGCCCTGGCTCTACCGACATCAGTAAAATCAAATCGACTTTTTTAAGATAAGGCCGAAGTAATTCAAGATCCGTAGAGGGGCGAATCGAGATGCCACACTTGATCCCATAACTTTTGATGAGTTCCAAAAGCATGTCAAGATCTTCTTCTGCTTCGATGTGAATGGTCAAATATGCGGTATTGAGCGTCGCATAATCTTTAATGTACTTGCTTGGTTTCTTGACCATCAAATGAACATCCAACCGTTTGGACGTATATTTATAAATATTTTTCATTTCTTTAAAAGGCATCGTCTTGTTTTTGACAAATTTACCATCCATGACGTCGACATGAATAAAATCTGTATCTGTATCATTCAATATTCCAAGATCTCTTGGAATATTTCTACTTGTGAGAAACGAAGTAGATATTTTCATGTTATCTCCTACTTTCATTGCTTATTTTAATATAGCTTTCATAACGAGAGCGAAGAATTTTATGTGCTTCTACAGCCTTTTTAACGTTGCACTCCTGCTCTTTTTCATGGTCACAATCAGGATAAGGACAAGGGTACTTTTTAAATTCAGGAAAACCATCTTTAATCTGTTGTTTGGTGTACCCTAAAAACTCTAGTGAAGAAAAACCTGGCGTATCTAAAACTTTGCCCTTACAAAATTCTAGTAGTTCTACCGTCCTAGTCGTATGACGGCCTCGACCTAAAGCTTGAGAAATTTCCCCAGTCTTTAGATGCAAACGAGGGTTGAGGCGGTTGAGCAGCGTGGACTTCCCAGCACCGGTCTGTCCTGTAAAAACGCTGGTCTTATTCTTGAACATCTTGCGAATTTTCCGTAGTTCGGTATTTAAAACCACTGGATAACCAAGACGTCGATAATAGCGGAAAAGTTTACGGAATTGTTGCTTCTCTTTCTTTAAGAGAAGATCTTCTTTTGTAACACAGATGATGGGCTGCACTTGTTGAATTTCCATCATTACCAACAGTTTATCCAATAAAAATGGGGAAAACTCGGGCTCTTTGACACTGGTAATAAGAAAGGCTTGATCGATATTGCTGACCGACGGGCGAATGAAGGCGTTCTTTCGAGGCAACACTTCTTCAATCACTTTTTGGTCTGGATCAAAAAGGACTTCATCCCCTACTAAGGGGACGAGTTTGGCATTGCGAAATTTTCCGCGACACTTGCAAGGAGTAACGGTACCATCTTGACTGACAAAATGCGTATCGCTCATAATTTTGACAATTTGTCCTTTCATCTACTCCTCCTCTTTTGGCAACAATGGATCTATATTAGGGTCTTCTACACTTGGATTATCTGGAACTGTTGGCTCTACTGCAATCGTCACAGTGAGGGTTGCTCCTTCTACAATCGGTGTCCCTGCGGAACGTGATTGTTCCATAACTTTTCCAGGTGCATATTCACTGGTCTCTTTGGTATTCACTTTTAAATCAATATGATATTTTTCACAAAAGGCTTCGACATCTTCTTTCGTCCAACCTTCTTGAACCATATCTGGATAGTTTTCTACAATGTTTGGAATATAAAGTGTAATTTGATCCCCTTCTGCTACTTTGGTTCCTGGTTTTAGACTTTGATCGATGATCTCTTGTTCATCATATTCTTTTTGATCATCTTTTTCTAGATCCTTCTTCTCAACCTTCACCTCTAATTTATGAAGCGTCTCTAGAAGTGTCTGTACTTCGATATAGTTTTTACCTGTATAATCTTCGATCTCATAAGTTTCTTCACCAAGAGATTCATAGAGGGTAATCGTACTTCCCTTTTTGATACTGCGACCAATGGAAGGCTCTGTCTTGACCACTTTTCCTTTGGCAATCTTATCACTTTGAACACGTTCTACCGTCGTATTGACTTCAAAGCCCAGTTTTTTAAGAGCATTTTCCGCATCGATCACACTCATATCTGTAACATCCGGAATCTTGACATCCGGTACTTCGGTGAGTGCGGGAACGACTAAAAATACTGCCGCAAGGATCACGATGATGCCGCCTAAAATTCCAGATAGAATCCAGATCCATTTATTGGTTTTCTTGACAGTGGTGTCTGTGATTGGAGTGACAATGTCGTCGGTATCTTCCACAGGTTCTTCTTCCTCATTTTTCTTCTCTTTGATTACAGGAATCACTTTCGTCTCATCTAAATCATGCTCTGGATAAGGATAGATATACCGCGGCTCATTGATGCGATCATCGTTGAGAGCCGTAAGCAGATCTTGATGCATCTCTTTCGCATCATTATAACGATTTTTAGGATTTTTGGCAGTGGCCTTTAAGATGACATTCTCGATGCTCTGCGGAATCGATGGACTTTGTTTGATGACACTTGGAAGTGGATCTTTCATGTGTTTAAGTGCAATTTCCACCGCATTGTCTCCCTTGAAAGGAAGTACCCCTGTCAATAATTCATAAAATATTATTCCCATAGAATAGATATCACTCTTGATGGTAGAGCCTTTACCACTGGCTTGTTCCGGAGGAAGATAATGCACACTTCCCATTACAGAATTGGTCTGTGTAAGTTGAGTACTGTTTAGCGCCATGGCAATTCCAAAATCGGTAATTTTGATACCGCCATCATCTTGAATCATAATATTCTGTGGTTTTAAGTCTCGATGGATGATGTAACTATCGTGGGCATGTGCCATACCATCGGTAAGTTGCAACATGATATCGATACTTTCACTTAACGTCAATTTGCCTCGTTTCTTTAATAGTTGCTTTAGCGTCTTTCCTTCTACATATTCCATGACAATAAAATAGTTGCCATTGTCTTCTCCTACATCGTACATCTCTACAATGTTTGGATGTGACAAACTGGAAGCCGAAAGCGCCTCACGTTGAAAACGGCGTACGAATTTTTCATCGTTGGCAAGATCTCCACGCAATACTTTGATCGCCACATTACGATCTAATATCGTATCATGTGCCAAATACACATTTGCCATACCACCTTCGCCAATACTACGAACAATTTCATATCGATCGTTAATTTTTTGCCCCTTTACAATCATTCTTCTTCACCTTCTTCGTTTCGGATCAGATAAGCAACCGAGATATTGTCGGTTCCACCTCGATTATTACTTTTTCGAATTAATCGAATTACTTTATCTTCGATATCAAGCTCACTTAATAGAACTTTTTCGATCTGCTCTTCATCCAACATATTGGTAAGACCATCGCTGCAAAGCATGATGGCATCGATATTCATATCACAGTCGAAGATATCAATATCAATGGGATCGTTTGCTCCAAGAGCTTTCATCAACACATTCTTTTTAGGATGTTCTTTCGCTTCTTCTTCTGTAAGTTCTCCAGCACTTACCAACAGGTTTACTAGAGTATGATCATAAGTCACTTTATGAAGCTTATGGTCTTTGATTACAAACCCACTAGAATCTCCAATATTACCAAATAAGATGTAATCTTTGGTATGAATCGCTACCACTAGTGTCGTTCCCATACCTTTGCTCTCCGGATGATCCTTTTCGTGTTTAAATATCAAACTGTTGATTTCATTCACACTATCACGCAACCACGTTACTGCGGCCATCTTATCCATATTGAGGAAGGTTTCGTTGAAGTGCTTTCCTAAATAACTGATGGCAATCGAACTAGCCACTTCACCAGCGGAATGTCCACCCATACCATCGGCTACGGCCATTAAATAATCTTGGTTATGATTTTTGACAATAATGACACTGTCTTCATTATGCGTCCGTACTTTTCCAGCATCGGTTAAATAAAACGATTTCATACTTCCTCCTTTCTACTTCTAAGTTGCCCACAGGCAGCACTGATTTTGCTACCAAATTCTCTTCGAATTGTTACAGGAATCTTATTTTTCTTTAGTATATCATAAAACTTCATAATTTGTAATGGGGTACTTCGCTTATAGTCAATATGTGTGGTCTCATTATAAGGAATGAGATTGACATAGCCATTGATCCCTTTTAATAGTTTAGCGAGCTCTAGTGCATCTTCTTCGTGATCGTTGATGTCTTTCAGCAAGATATATTCAAACGTCAGACGACGTGAGGTTTTGGCTAAATAACGTTTTAAGCAAGACAATAGATCTTCTAGAGGATAAACTTTTGCAATCGGCATCAGTTGCTTGCGCAGTGTATCGTTCGGTGCATGTAGACTGATCGCCAAATTGACCTGATATGGAAAGTTCATAAATTCTTCAATTTTAGGAATGATGCCGCAAGTCGATACCGTAATGTGGCGACTGCCAATTTCTAGTCCTTTGGGATGATTGATGATCTCAATAAATCTTGTCAAATTCTCATAGTTATCAAAAGGTTCTCCAATCCCCATCACTACTACATGGCTGATACGCATCTTGATATCTTCTTCTACTTCTAATATTTGTTGAACCATTTCTCCGGCGGTCAAATTGCGAATTTTTTTGCGACGTCCACTTTCGCAGAAAGAACACCCCATATTGCAACCTACCTGACTCGATACACAGATACTCGTTCCATAATCATGTCGCATCAAAACCGCTTCAATCTTTTCTCCATCAACAAGTTCAAAAAGATATTTATTCACATCTTGATCTTCTTCTTTTTTTAGTATATTAAGTGGCTTTAAAAAATAATCACGTTTTAATACTTCTAATGTCTCTTTTTTTATATTTCCTACTTCGTCAAAACTTTTAATTCTTTTTTTATATAGCCAATCAAAAAGTTGACTTGCATGGAATTTTTTATCATTATGTTCTAAAAAGTAATTTTCTAAGTCCGTTAATCTCAACTGATATATACTTTCCATAAATTCACTCCTACATAGTAATTATATCACGTTCATATAAGTATTTAAAGCTATTTATCATAACTTTACAACCTAACAAAAAGAAGATCCAATCGATCTTCTTAAATTTAAATTTTTTGATTGATTATGGCTCCCAGTGAATGCACGGATTGGTATTGTCGCCATGGTCTTCATCAAGGCTATGTAGAACCGTATGCTGGCGACAAGTTTCATTAATCCATCCAGGTTCATACATCAAAAATTGCGTTATATAGAGTTCAAAATCAGCCGTGCTTCTCTTTCCTTTGATCGTTACACTCGCCAATGAATCAGCATAAAATACAAACTGATTCATTTTTTTTACGCTAGATGCAATGACCACATTCCTTAAAGGATTTTTGCTAAAAGCACTATCGCCTATTTCTTCTACTCCTTCCGGTATAATTACCTCTGTTAGATTGTTGTACTCAAAAACTTGGCCTCCAATAATTTTAACAGAAGAAGGAATCACGACACTAGTAAGACCGGTATGTACAAACGTTCCTCTAGGTATGTAACTATCAAGTTTAATATTGGTTACAGGTATACCTTTAATAGTATCAGGAATTACAACATCGGTAATCGTATAAGGCAATGGATTGTTTGTATTAGGAATAGCGCGATCTCCGTCGCTAACTGTTGGTCCACAGAGATACTCACTAATTGTTCCTGTATCTTCTTTAAATGTAAAGCATTCTTCTGGGGTTGGGATTGGAGCAGTGATCTGATCTGCTACAACTCGAATCTTTCCTCGAAATGTCTTCCCTGCGGCAGTAGCACTCGTCGCATCTTGATCGATCCATAATCTTAAATCAAAGGTTAACGTTTCTCCGTCTTTGATAATTCCAGTATCTAGCATTCTATTTTCATCTTGTTTGGAGTAAGACAACAAAGTTCTGATTAAAGTAGTACCATCCTTCTTTAAATCAAACTTGATCGCATCATCTGGGAGCTGTGTTTCTTCAGCTTCTAAATCTACGTTGTCTAGATAGATGGTATACTTGCTTTCGGTCGTACCTTTATTGATTAGTTTAAATGTATAGGGATCTTCCGCTAAACCTACTTCATCCAATTCTGGTACAACATCATTACCATTAATCGCTATACCTTCTTCATCATTGAGTTCTAATGTTAAATCTCCTACTTTGATGACATTGGTCTTTGTTCCTTCTAATGTCAATTGTAACCATGCATAACTTACTCCTAAAGCAATCGCAACTAGAGCAATTATAGATAGAAAAAGAGCACTGTTATATTGAAAAATCTTGTTTTTATTTTCTTCCATGGTATTTCCTCCTTATTCTACACTTCCATTAATTTGGAGCATTCAATTCCTCGATAGAGCCGAACAGCGTGTATTCCATACTAATCGTTAGGCGCTGATTATTTGGATCTTGATATTTCAAGTATGGTGTCAATTCTAATTCGATCTTGTTGACTTCATTTTCTTGCACATAGATGGTAATCCGGTTGACCTCGTCCATCAAATCGGTATCTATATCATCGAGCAACGATAAAAGTGTCGTCGTCGAGATGACATATTGATAACTATTCATTCCTTCTGAATATTCAGTTTTAGATTCAAAAGTGCTGTTTTTGATGAGTCGATAAATCTCTTTGGCATCTAGAAATTTTGAGTAAGGATAAGGAGATGTGGTCAATTGCCACGTTGGCTGTTCTATTAAGAAGATGTCATCATCCCTAAAATAGTTGGTGACTGTATCTTCTTTCATCATTTGAAAACGTTCTTTATTTTGATTTTTGTCACCCTCAAAAATGGTCGTCTGATCATTTTCGGTAATTTCATAACGGAAGTGATAATTGGCTTCATTTATTTTGGAAATTTGATAAGATGGATCGCTGGACAAATTGTTAGAATTTGATTTAGATTCTTGATTCTCGTTTCCAAACATCAAAAATATAACTAAGAAGAACAATGCATAAAATCCAAAAAACAACAAGCCTCGTACTCTAGGATTCTGTAAAGCTTCCGGCATATGTTCATTGATTTTACTACCTTTTTTCATTCTCTCACCTACTTCAATATTTTTCCTAACAATGTCTCAGGATTGATTCCATTAAAATAATCTTTGACTAAAATCGGCTTTTTGCCTTCGGGTTGAATTTCTGTAATAATCAATTCTCCATCTTTGGTAGAAACTCCAAAGCCATCTTTATAAATTCGGGAAATTTCACCATCAGCTCTTTCGGTATAAAACGAATCACTCATAGAAGCAGCATAAATTTTTATGATCTTTCCATCTAGTAAAGCAAAACTTCCTGGTGTCGGATTTAATCCACGAATCTGATTGTAAAGTTCTAAGGTCGTCTTATGAAAATCGAGATGTTCTTCTTCTCTTGTAATATTATAAGCATAGGTTACTTCACTTTCATCTTGCGCCGTGGCCTGGATCTTTCCTTCTAATAAATCTGGCAGTGTCTTAAGAAGCAAGTTCTTTCCCATCAAACTCAAGCGATCATGGAGCGTTCCTTCGGTATCTTCATGCGTAATGAGGGTCTCTTCTTGGCTGATGATATCTCCGGCATCCATCCGGTCGATCATATACATAATCGTAATTCCGGTCTTCATATAGCCGTCGATAATTGCTTTATGAATTGGGGCTCCCCCTCTTAATTTTGGAAGAAGGGACGCATGAACGTTAATACATCCATATTTGGGATACTCTAAGATGGCACTTGGAATCATTTGACCATATGCACAAGTAACGATCAAATCTGGTTTTAATGCCAAGATGTCTTGATAATCTGTACGAATTTTTGCGGGTTGTAAAACAGGAATATTATTTTTTAGCGCAAGTTCTTTGACAGGCGAAGGGGTCAAGATTTTTTTTCTTCCCACTTCTTTGTCTGGCTGCGTTACAACGCCTACTACATGATAATTTTCGATCAGTCCCTCTAAAACAGGGACACTAAATATAGGCGTTCCCATAAAGACAATTTTGACTTTTTTCATATGTTCCTCCTATCAATGTAGCCCAAAATATAAACTGATAAACAACCAGGTACAACCAAGGGCAATAAAGAAAAGTCCTAATAATGCTACGACGCTGGCATACCCATGATCGTTTTTGGTAACCTCTAATACTTTTACTTCGGGAGCAGTTTTCTCTTCTGGTGGTAGATCAACTATTGGGTCCTTCTTTTCATAAGATAATATTGTCTTAAAAGATGGAAATGTTACTACGGTAAAATCTTTGGGGAGTACTTTGGTATAACGATGATCCATCATATAGCGACTATCCATTATCTGTGAAAGACTATAGATGATATCTCGTTCTTCGCAACCATCGATAATTTCTTGATAATCTTCTAAGTGATCTCTTCCAATCACTTTTCTTGGGATCATTGCCACACATGGCTTTATCGAAGAAAGATCGTAGAATTCCCACATTTTATTGAAATAACCCATGACGGTTGCTTTTTCGGCTTCTGTTAAATTCTTTTTATTACAGAACTGTTCCACTTGCGTTGCGCAAGCGACTTGATCACCTTTCTCATAACGATCATCGACGGCATCTTCCATCGTGTTGCCAATGAAGCGATAGAAATAAAATGGCTCTTTCGTACTGTAAAAATAGGCCATCGAAGGACTGTCCGTCAAGCTAAAATACTCTTTGGGGATGCTCGAGGTGCTCTGTCCAAAAATTTCTTTTACTTGATGGTTCTCAAAGATCTCTTCTACCTTTTGCATTTCTTCTTCAAAAGGTATTGTTTCAATTAACAATCCATCTTTTTTTACTTTGTCCACCATGGAAGATGGAAAAGGATAAAAGCAATAGCCTTCTTCTATATAGTTATGATAAGCGTACTCTAAAATTTTTTGTTTGTTTTCTTTGCTCAAATGATCCCCTAGATTTAACTTTTTTTCTATCGTGAAAACTAATAAGCGATTGGCTTCCACCAAAAATTCTTGATAATCTAAATATTTCTCAAAAATATTTTGAAGACCATTGGCAAAAAATAATAAATCCCCTTCTCCTTTATGCAAGATTTGATATTTGATTAAAAATTCCATCACTGTCGATAGATAATACTGGTTGGCAAAGAGCGTAGAATCAATGTGTAATACTGAAAATTGTTCTGCGGATAAATCATGGGATGTCAAAATTTTCTTATAAAAGCTTAATAAGAGATCCTCTTGGAAAACTTTTTCATCTAACACACGATCACCTACTTTCTTTATTCTAGTATCATTATAGCACAGTTTTGTAGTTTTTGATATTTTTTTCTAAATATGATTCGGATTAAAATCAATATCAACGTAGAGATCGCGTCGACTCTGGTAATGCGCTTTTAATTTGGATAGCACAGGGTAAAGCGCAGGCTCTTGTTTATATTTGATGATGATGCCAAAACGATAGACGTTGTTGACGCGAAAGACGCTACAGACAGAAGGACCTAAAACAATGCTGTTTTGAAGTTGAGATTTTAAATAGGATCCTACTTTGGTGGCGGTCTCTTTGCAAGTTTCATAGTCCTTTCCACAAATTTTGACATAGGTAAGATAATAAAACGGTGGATATTTGAGCTCTTTACGAATTTTCATTTCTTGGTGATAAAAGCCTAGATAGTCATGTTGCTTCGCATAATGGATTGCATAGTGATCTTGGTTAAAGGTTTGAATGATCACTTCTCCTTCTTTTTCTTTGCGACCACTGCGACCACTCACTTGATTTAAAAGTTGAAAGGTCATCTCACTGCTTCTAAAATCGGGAATATTTAAACTGGTGTCGGCATTGATGACTCCTACTAAAGTGACGTTGGCAAAATCTAGCCCCTTGGCGATCATCTGCGTTCCAAGCAAAATATCGTATTCATGATTTTCAAAACTGCGAATCATCTTTTCATGAGAACCTTTGCGACTGGTCGTATCGAAATCCATGCGTAAAATTCTACTATTTGGAAAATGTTTTTGTAATTCTTCTTCTACCTTTTCAGTACCATTTCCCAACTCTTGGATCGCTTCTTCCCCACATTTCGGACATTTGGTAATTTTTTTAGTTCCATATCCACAGTAGTGACAGCGCATCGTATTTGAAGATTTATGATAAGTTAGGGTAATATCACAATTGGGGCATTTTTCAACATGACCACAGTTTTGGCAAGTGACAAAGGAAGCATAGCCACGACGATTTAGAAGCAGCATGATCTGTTCCCCTTTATCGAGGCGATCTTGGATCTTCTCTTGAAGGGTACGTGAGAATAGGGCATGACCTTTTCTAATCTCTGCACTCATATCGACAATCGTCACTTTTGGAAGAGGTTTCTGGTTGACGCGATGCGGAAGTTGTAATAATTGATATCGTCCTTTTTGAGCACGAGCAAAACTTTCTAACGTCGGCGTCGCACTACCTAACACCACGGGACAGTGATGCGTGATACTACGTTGTTTGGCAACGTCAATGGCGTTATATTTTGGCTCGTTTTCTTGCTTGTAAGTACTGCTGTGTTCTTCATCAATGATGATCATGCCGATATTTGTAAGTGGTGCAAAGATGGCGCTTCGAGCACCGATTACAATCTTCACTTCGCCACGAGCGATCTTGCGCCATTCATCATATTTTTCGCCATCGCTTAAGCGACTATGTAAGACGGCCACATTGTTTTTAAACCGACTTTCAAAACGTTCGACCATTTGGGGCGTAAGAGAAATCTCAGGTACCAAAACGATACTGCTCTTTCCCTCTTTCATAGCGTTTTCAATTAACTCCATGTAACACTCTGTCTTGCCACTTCCGGTCACACCAAAAAGCAAGAAAGTTGCACTTTCATTCTTTTTCGCTAACACTTGATTGACCACTTGTTGTTGTTCTTCGGTTAAAGGATATTGCTCTTTCTCTAAAAATTCATGATGATAACGATAATGTTCTGTTTGCTCTTCTTTTAAAATTCCTTTTTCTAACAACCATTTGGTACTGCTGGAAGAGATCTTTAACAAATCTTGTTTTTTTACTTTGGCTGATGATTGGAATTGCTCTAAAACCCGCTGTTGTGATGAATTCCACTTGCCGTTTGCTACATCTTCACTAGAAATATTGAGCGTAAGATCGACGTCCATCTTTTTCGATATCGTTGTACCAATCTTCGCTTTCAACGCTTTGGGAAGCATCACTTGATAACAATTAATCAACGTCGACATCGTCTGTTCTTGGAGCCACTTTCCTAACTCTAAAAGTTCCGTATTCAATACTTGCTCCTCATCGATAATCGATTGGACCTGCTTTAATTCTTCTTTGTGAGCGGTATTCTTTTTAATTTCTAAAACAAAACCTTCTAGCGTCTGTTTTCCAAATGGGACTTGCACACGAATTCCCAGTTTTATTTTTGACTGGAGATCCAGTGGGACTTGATAGTCAAAGATCTTGTCGACACTTTGATTAGAAAGTTGAACTAAAACACCGACGATCATCGAATCCCTCCCATCCTCTAGTTTTATTTTAAAGGAAAGTTGAATAATTGTAAATATTCAACTGTAGTTCCATAAAAAAACCTCGAGCGATACTCAAGGTTTGTGATCAAAATAAGCGAATAATATCATTAAAGGTAATATAGATCATCAATGCCATCAAGAGGAAGAAGCCAATCATATGGATCATGTTTTCGGTTTCTGGCTTTACTGGACTCCCTTTGATCTTTTCGATCAAGAGAAATAAAATTCTACCTCCATCAAAGGCTGGAAGTGGTAACAAATTGATGAAACCAACGTTGATACTCAAGAAAGCAACTAAATAGAGCAAACTTGATAATCCACTTCGACTTTGTTCACCAACTAAAGTATAAATTCCTACTGGACCAGATAGTTGGCTCACTTTAATTCCTCCGGTAAAGAGATTGCCAATCGTCAAGAACATCTGTTTAAATAAAGATCCTGTCTTGACAAACGTAAACTTCACCGTCGATAGGAATCCATGTTCCCTTGTATTTTTTAGGGAAATTCCATATTGATACTGCGTCGTTCCATCTTCTTCGATTTCTTTTGGGGTAATTTGATAAGTTTCTTTTTGTCCCGTCGTTTTTTGCACGATGATCTCGGTTGGACGATCTTTCTTGGCTACCGTTAAATATAAAGAAAGATCATCGGTCGTAGAAATATGATGTCCATTGACATTCGTAATTAAGTCTCCACTTGCGATACCAGCAATTTCAGCAGGCGAATCTTCTGTCACTTTGGCAACAATCGGTTTGTAATTAGGGGCTCCCCAAATAAGGCCAATCATAAACAATAAGAGTATCGCAAAAATAAAGTTGAAACCGGCTCCAAAAAACATCGTCAAGAATCGTTGCCAAACTGTTTTGCTCTGTAAGAGACGATCTTTGGGAATCTTGTGATCTTCATCCGTTCCTTCTCCTGCCAAAGAGCAAAAACCACCAATAGGGATCAGACGCAAGCTATAACAAGTCTCCCCTTTTTGCCGACTGATGAGTTTTGGACCCATACCGATTGAAAACTCATAAACATAAATGCCACACATCTTAGCAAACAAGAAATGTCCAAATTCATGAACAAAAATTACTGCCCCTAGGATTAAGATAAATAAAATTAATGTCATAACTACCTCCTATATCATCGATAAAAACAAGACAAACGCTAAAACAACAAAGATCATGCTATCTAAGCGATCGAGGATCCCACCATGTCCTGGTATCAAGTTGGAAAAATCTTTTTGATCGTAGTAGCGTTTAATAGATGAAAATACTAGATCGCCAAGTTGACCAATAAACGATAAAATCAAAGTGACACCAATGACGTTCAATAAAGAAATTTGATTTGGACCAATAAAGAAACAATAATACATACTAGCGACAAAAGTTCCCATGATGAGTCCGCCGATCAACCCTTCGACCGTTTTCTTAGGAGAGATTTTTTCTGCTAACGGATGGACTCCTATATATTTTCCGGTAAAGAGTGCAAAAGTATCAGTCACTGTCGTAATTAGGAATAGATAAACGGTGTACTTCAAATCATAATTACGCACTAGAATAAGTAAGTTAAAAGACAAGCCAATGAACAACACTGCCCCGATGATGAACAGTGCATCATTTAAGTTATATTGTCTGTTGTCGTTAATAAATACCAACGGTAGTAGAAAGACAAAGATCAAAAAGGCCATTACTCGATAGTCCATCACATAACTTAAGACGTTGGATTGATAATTGGAAAGGCAAAAAAACAACATCAAAAGATAAGCGATGACTTTGATTAAGAATGGGAACTTTTTCTTTCCTTCTCGTACTCTAATCAGCTCATACAGTCCTGCAATAGCGAGCAACGTCATCAAGATTGCATAAGGGGTTGATCCAATTATTAAAATTGGAATAAAGATCATCAATAGAATGATCGCACTAAGAATTCTTTTTTTCATTGTCTCCTCCATATCTTCGATTTCTATTTTGATATACCATTAGACTCTCATCAAATGCTTCTTCATCAAAATCAGGGAAATATACTTTTGGAAAATAGTATTCTGCATAAGCAGATTGCCATAACATGAAATTACTGATACGCTGCTCTCCACTGGTGCGAATGACGAAATCTAAAGGGGGCAGTTTTTGATAAAGATGTTCTTCGATCGTATTTCGATCGATCTCTTCGATGGCATATTGACCCGCTTGGACTTCTTCAGAAATTGCTTTGACGGCATCGACAAGTTCATCTTGGCCACCATAATTGATGCAGATATTAAGCGTCTTAGGTCCATTGTTTTTGGTCATCTCTTCTAACTTGCGCATGTTTTTAAGTACGCCCTCTGGCAGTGGCTTGGCCCGACCAGAAAAGCAAACACGGACATTCTGTTTTATTAAAAATGATAATTCTTTATCAAAATAGTTCATGAATAACGTCATCAAGGCCTGTACTTCTTCTTGGCTACGACGAAAGTTCTCAGTAGAAAACGCAAAGATGCTGACACAAGGAATATCTTTTTTTAAAATATGTTTCAAGAGCCGTTTTAAATTCTTGGCTCCCGCTTTGTGTCCTTCCATTCGAGGCAAATTGCGTTCCGTGGCCCAACGGCCATTGCCGTCCATGATGATCCCGATGTGCTTGGGATACTGCTCCATTACTCATCACCTACTATAATAGTATTATAATACAATCTTTTTATTTCTACAACTGAATTATCGAACTTTACATGTACAAAAAAAGGACATACCACTGTCCTTAAAAACGATCAATATTGATTTTTACACGTCTGTTATCTTTGAGATAACTGCTGGCTTGTACCAAGGTTCGAATGGCATTGGCGGTCTTGCCACCTTTGCCAATGACACGTCCCATATCTTCTTCATCGATCATCACTTGAATCAAGACGGTATTTTCTTCATCCGTCTCAAATTCTTTGACGCTCACTGCATCTGGGTTTTGAACTAAAGATTTGATGAGATGTTCTGTTAATTCTACTAGTTCCATATTACTTACCTTGTTTGCTTTTTTCAGTTTTACTTAAAGCAAATTCTTTCATAATTCCAGCTTTGCTAAACAAATTGCGTACTGTATCTGATGGAATTGCTCCATCGTTCAACCACTTGAAAGCGATCTCTTTGTCGATTTTTACTTCGGCTGGAGTTGTAAGTGGATTGTAGGTACCGATTTGTTCAAGATATTTACCATCTCTTGGGCGACGTGAATCACTCGCTACAATACGATATGCGGGTTGTTTTTTCTTTCCCATTCTTGTCAATCTGATTTTAACTGCCATTTGTTCTTCCTCCATTTCTTTGTTGTTTTTATTATACGCTATTATTTTATTGCTGTCAACTATTTTTTATTAACACTTTATTCCTGACTGTGATCGGTTTCTTCTTGTGTCAAATATTCTTCCTGTACTTCATTATCGATGGTCTTTTCCACTTCTTCACTCACATCGTCTAATATATCATCCCATGGTTCTTCTTCTTCGTCGATGGCGATTTTGACTTTGGTATCTCCAACGAGTTCAATGCCCAATTCTTTTTCTACTGTATAGACGATTTGGCCATTCTCAATTTCAGCTTTGGTACATGATGGTTGGCGTAGACTTCTCACGATGATCTCTTCATTGGTAATTAGATCACTATCTTCTCTTTTTCTTACATTGACAGTCTCTTGATAAGTATTGTTCTGTCTTACTACTTCGGTCTTTGTATCGTTATCATAAGAATACCAGATATTGATATCGTAACTACCGTCAATCGTAACTTGATCCCCTACTTTGTGACCTTCAAAAGTATGATTTATGATCCAACAGCCTAAAATGGTCGTCGGTGGTGGACTTAAAGTTAAATATTGGGTATTCGTGAAGGTCTTCTTACCTTTGCCAATCACTGCCTTGGTGACAATTTCTTTGTAACTTGCCATATCTATCCCTCCTCAATCTAATCTATGCATCGATCTAGGGTTTTGTACCAAAAAGAAAAAGAATTCTTGGTTTTTTCCAAAAATTCTTAAAGATCTTTCGTTTTTTCAGCAAAGTAGTTTTCTAATTGATCTTTGATCGTCCCAAGCGATTGATTGAGCGGCTCTAATAGCGCAACATATTCCGCATAGATGGGAACTTGATTTAAAGTCCGTTCTAAATTCTGTAGTTCTTCTTCCAGTCGAGCGGCTTCCTCTTTATTCCGTCGATAAGTACATTGAACGAATTTCTTTTGACAGTCCTTATAGGATGCAATCAAGTGCATCAAATCCGGATTATGTGCCATTTTTTGTTTGATCTTTTGATACTCTTGGTACGTACTACTCTGTTTGATCAAATCCACAAGTGCTTGCACGCGAGTTAAAATTTCATCTTCCATCGTATACTCCGTCTAAACTCCACGTTTTAGCTTCCGTCACTTTCACAGGTACGATCTTGCCAATTAAATCTTTAGAACCTTCAAAATTGATCAATTTGTTTGTATCTGTATAGCCAAACAACAAGTTTTCATTCTTTTCAGAGGTTCCCTCTACTAACACCGGTACTGTTTGATCGATCAATTTTTGATTATTTAAAAGAAAATAATGATTTACTACCTCGTTTAAACGTTGGAGGCGCTCTTCTTTTTCTTCTTTCGTAATTGGATCTTCTAATTTCGCGGCCGGAGTTCCAGCTCTTGGAGAAAAGATAAATGTAAAGGCATTGTCAAATTTACATTCTTTGGCAAGTGCCAGCGTCTCTTCAAATTCAGCATTCGTCTCCCCTGGAAATCCTACGATGATGTCGGTCGAGATGGCGCAGTTTGGAATTTGTTCTTTTAATTGATGAAATAAGGTCAGATAGGATGCTTTGGTATAACGTCTTCCCATCAATTTTAAGATGCGATCACTTCCCGATTGGACGGGCAGATGAATACTGGGCATAATATTGGGATAGCGCTTGATCACGTCGATCATCGAAGAAGTAAAATCCCACGGATGACTGGTCACAAAGCGAATGCGAGGAATATTCGTCTTGGCAACGTCTTCTAACAATTCAGCCATACCGTAATCTCCTTCTAAGTCTTTTCCATACGCATTGACATTTTGACCTAAAAGGGTCACTTCTTGATATCCCTCGTGAACAAGTTCTAGGACTTCGTCGATAATATCTTCTTTCTTTCTACTCTGTTGTTTTCCTCTAGTATATGGAACAATACAATAGGTACAGAACTTATCACAGCCATAGATGATGTTGACAAAAGCTTTATAAGTGCTTTCGCGATGAACGGGCATCTTTTCAATGATGTCGCCTTCTCGACTGTACACTTCTATTTCTTGATGCTTGGTGTGAAGGCATTCATCGAGCAGGGTTGGTAGACGATGGATGTTATGCGTACCAAAGACAAAGTTGACAAAAGGGGCGCGTTCCATGATGTCGATCACCACTTGTTCTTCCTGCGCCATACAGCCACAAAGACCAATTACGATCTCTGGTCGTTCTTCTTTTAAATGTTTAAATCTTCCTAACATTCCAAAAGCTTTGTTGTGGGCATTTTCTCTGATGGAGCAAGTATTCAAAAGTAATAAATCAGCATTCTTATAATCTGTAGTTTCATCAAAACCTAGCTCTTCAAGCAGCGCTTTGATGTTTTCACTATCGTGTTCATTCATCTGACAACCATACGTCTTAAGATAATACTTTTTCCCTGTGTATTTTCCCTTGAGTGCTTCATCTAAATGGTATTCTTGTCGTTGATAATCTTTCTTCGTTCTTTCTCTTGCTTCTTTTAAATTTGGTAAAAGCATAAGATCACTCCCGTTTCTTTACTAATATATCGAAAATTCTTCTTGATTGCAAGAAAAAATAGTTCATCATCGACGAACTATTCTGTCTTTTGATAAGGCGATTTGGAATCGTTTGGATCAAAGCCAAATTGCATGTTATTCGTAAGATCAATATTACTTAAATAAGGAACAACTTGTTCTTGATCGAACTTGTCAATGGTTCCATTATGAACATGATCACGAATTTGGCTTGCTAGACGGGTAATTCCCACGATTTCTTCATCGGAGTTTAACGTTACGTGACGCACCCAAGAGATGAGGGCGTGTTTCTTTTGTTCCTCTGGAACAATTCCATCTTTGTATCCTAACGTATTTCGAACGAACATTCCAAGATGGGTATTCATTACTGCAGTAGCTATTCCTTCATACGTCGAATAATCTCTTTTAGGATAAAGATCTTCTCTATCATTCTTGACCTTTTCGACATTTAAAACATATTTTAAAGCAAATTGTTCTTCAACAATCAATTTTAGGTTTGGATTTTGAGACTTCGCAATCAGTTTCTCTTGTATGTCTTTGTCTTTACACAAACTAATCAAGGCTTTGAGATTTCTCTGTTGCTTTTCGCTCATGGAAAAATAAAGCAAACATTCTTCAATTTGAGCAAGTGCTACTTCTTTTGGATGATCTTCACTTTCATAGAAAATTTCATCAAAAACAGGGTGTACTGGTTCTGGTAACGATTTCTTAAAAGTTTCTGTACTCATTAATACTTGATCATAGAATTCTGGATAACGAGAAATTACTTGTAAGAGTCGTTCAAAATTCTGTTGATCTTCTCTTGATAATTCCATATAGCTCATTTTACTTCCTCCTTATTATTTGAAAAAGTAACGCTTACGCATTACTTTCTTCTAATAGTCGATTGATGATCGAATCCATATACTCAGAACGATTCGATAATACTTGTTCTTTGATTGTCTCTAAATTATTGCTGACAAACTGTAAAAGTCGTTCCATACGTGGCAATAATTTCTTTTCTTCCAAACTGTCAATGATGATCTCTAAGTTGGTAAGTTTAGAATATTTTCCATAGCGATTACTTTTGATATATGTATTATACAACCTTTGAAAAGACATTATATCAATGTTAGTAAATCTTTGATCTTCAAGGATTTTAACGGTCGTATAAATGTAATGATCGTTAATAGATTTGTCAAGAATGGTCTCCCCCTTATTATTCTTGATGTTTGGCATAAACTTGTTATTATGCTTTAATTGTTTGATGATCTCTAGTACATTTACATAATTGATCGATGCTAAGATATGGGCAAAAGTATCTCCATCATGATTTTGATGGTTTACATCCCAATTTTTTTGTTTCATATGTTTACGTACTAAATCGTATTGTTTTAATTTAAGTAGTTTTGATAAAACATCGTTTCCTTGTTCATCACAAGTATTGATATCTACTTTCTTCGTAGAAAGTAATTTATCGACAACTTCCATATGTCCTTCCTTCATTAATTCGAAGATCAGGACCGGTTCTTCTTCACATGCTTTCATTGCTTGTTTTTCATCATAGAACATTTTAAAAACACCTCTTATTTCACGTGACAAGTCAATATTCTATCAGAAAAGGCGAAAATTGTCAAGTTTTTGTCATTATGGCAGTGGCCAATACTGGTTTTCCCCAGACACTCTATATATACGACATCGATCTATTTTTTAAAGTAAATCTTACATATTTGATCAAAAAAAGAGCATTATTTGCTCTTTATCGCTGTTTTGCCGCCCATATAAGGTTGTAATACTTTTGGAATCAAGATGCTTCCATCTTCTTGATAGTTGTTTTCAATTACTGCGATCATTCCTCGAGGAGAAGCAACGACTGTATTATTGAGTGTTGAAAGTAGGTAATTTCCGTTTTCTCCCTTGGCTTTGATTCCCAATCTTCTAGCTTGTGCATCTCCTAATGTAGAACAAGAGCCAACTTCAAAATATTTTTGCTGTCTTGGACTCCATGCTTCAACATCACAAGATTTTACTTTAAGATCTGCCAAATCACCACTACAACATTCTAATGTTCGAACAGGGACATCTAGACTTCTAAAGAATTCTACTGTATAACTCCACAACTTGTTATACCAATCCATTGCCTCCTCTGGTTTACATAGCACAACCATTTCTTGTTTTTCAAATTGATGTACTCGATATAGACCTCTTTCTTCAATACCGTGGGCCCCTACTTCTTTTCTAAAACAAGGAGAATAAGAAGTTAACGTGATAGGTAACTCTTCTTCTTTTACAATTTGACCTTTAAATCTTCCGATCATTGAATGTTCAGAAGTACCTATTAAGTATAAATCTTCTCCTTCAATTTTATACATCATATTTTCCATTTCTTTAAATGACATTACCCCGGTCACTACATCGCTACGAATCATGAATGGTGGAACACAATAGGTAAAGCCTTTGTCGATCATAAAATCTCTCGCATAACTCAACATTGCAGAATGTAGTCTTGCAATATCTCCCATCAAATAATAAAAACCGTTACCACTCGTTCTTCCTGCGGCATCTTTATCTAAGCCACCGAATGCTTCACAAATATCTGCGTGATATGGAATTTCATAATCGGGAACAATCGGATCTCCAAATCTTTCTATTTCAACATTCTCATGATCGTCCTTGCCAATCGGTACTGAATCATCGATGATCTGGGGAATGACCATCATCTTTTCTTGTAGTAATGCCGCCAAATCGGCTTCTTCTTTTTCTATATCTACTAATTTGGAATTGATTTCACTAACTCGATTCTTCTTTTCTTCAGCTTCAGAGATCTTCTTTTCTTTCATCAGCATTCCTATTTCATTCGATGTATTATTTCGCTCTTGTCTCAAGGCATCCCCTTCTGCTTTTAATTCTCTTATCTTTTTATCTAAATCAATTACCTCATCAACAAGTGGTAATTTCTCATCTTGAAATTTCTTTTGAATATTTTCTTTTACTTTTTCTTTGTTTTCTCTTATAAATTTAATATCTAACATAGGATCTTCCTTCTTTCTTATTTAATAATGGGTTAAGGAGGCTTTGTTCTGCATTGTGGAACAATATTTGTTGGGCCTCTTCTTCTGTTAATTTCGTCTTTAATAATTTTAATAGATCTTGTTTGATCGTTGAATACGGAAACAATGCTCCTGTAAGATGTTCTCGTACATTGCTCTGATCAAAAGTCATATCGTCTGTACTCACCATCACTTTCGTCTTTCCTAAAATGCTTCGGACATGTAAGAGGTGATCTAGATAATCCTTTTGATATTGCGATGACAATAGATTGTTTTTACTTGTTACAAACGGTCGATAAGAGACAATTCCCACCAATCCTCCTACTTCTTTTAATTCTCGCAATTGATCATCGGTCAAATTTCGTTCATGATCACAAAGTTTACGAGCATTAGAATGACTGGCGTAACAGACAACTTCTCGATCGCGTGCTTGCTCTATTTTGATGAGATCGATCATATCTTGAAAGGTTTGCGAATTGGCATGAGATAAATCGATGCCTATTCCTAAAGCGATCGCTTTCTTTAAAAACGAGCGGCCAAGATCCGTCAGTCCATTCCTGCTTCGATTTCCTGAGCCATATTTATTTTGTTCATTCCAAGTCAAGATCAGCGATCGAAGTCCTTCTTGATAAAGTGCTTCTAATTCCTCTTCATCTTGAATATAGTCACATCCTTCCACACTATAAATCATTTGAATATCTTGTGGCAAATATTTTTGAACAATCGATTTTGCAATCTTAAACATCGAAAGAACACTTGTTCCTTTTTGAAAATAGTATTTTGAGAGTTCCTGATTCATTTCTTGTTGACTCATAAAATATAGGTTTGCAATGAGACCAGTTACATTTTGTGAGTTGAAATTCTTCATGAACTGTTCTAAATACGTATAATCATCTTTCAAATAACTGACATACGCAAGCGTTAGTAAATCATAGTGTGCATCAAACATAACTACTCCTTTCTACAGAAAAAGAATGATACACAAGGAGTGCAAAGCACGGTACCATCCTTTTTTTTACTTGTCTGTTAACGGGTAATTTTCTACTCGGGTTCTATAACCATCTTTTGAGGAGATTAAATAAAGCTTTTTGTTCGTTTACACCAACCACGAACTCTCTTTAAAAAAGTATTTTATTATTGTCTCAAATAAGCGATTTTAATATTGTCTATTATTGGCTTTCGCAACTTGTTGAGTGCGTATCATTGTATCTAGATTTTCTGCGGCAACGCCATCAGACCAGATTGTATTATTGCGATATTGGGGCTCAGCAATCGGTTTTTCACTAGATACGTAATTGTATGAAAGATTGTACCATACGTAGCAATCTAGAACATTGTTCGCAAATGTACAAGCCACTTCATCTGCCGGACTTTTTGGTGGTAATGGGGTACCTCTTCGTTTCGCAAGCTCGTCTCCTACTGCAAGCGCCGTTCCACGTTGTAATAATTCTTCAACATCGTCGATCGATCTCTTGCAGGCACTGTCAGTTACGAGCAAGACAAAGCTATCCGCAGGATTACCTAAAGATTCTCCGCCACGCATTCTCTTATAAGCGCTCAAATGAATCATATTTTGCAAGAGCGCAAACAAAATCTCTTCGTTTTGTAACTGCGAAGCCATTTCACGCGCCTGATTGTTACGAGTAAATCCATTAAAATTCTTTTCGGTAATTGCTCTTGCGATGGCCCATTTAACATTATCTGCTGCATACTGACTTTGTTGAGGATCATTTTTCCATCGTGACAAAGTTTCTTTTGATGCGCGTTCTAATTGAATCGCACAATTTTCCATATGTGTTGCCATTAACATCCCTCATTTCTCTTTTATATTAACATACTTTAAAAGAAAAAAAAAGAGGCTATTTTGCCTCAACGATCAATTTGATGGCTGTACGCTCTTCACCATCGATCGTAATGTCCGTAAAAGCTGGTATACAAACTAAGTTTTTTCCACTGGGTGCTACAAAACCACGGGCAATCGCTATTGCTTTAATGGCTTGATTAAGTGCTCCGGCACCTACTGCCTGTATTTCTACACTCCCCTTTTCACGAAAAACATTCGCAAGTGCTCCTGCCACTGAATTGGGATTAGATTTAGATGAAACTTTCAATGTTTCCATAATATTTAATTCCTCTCTTTCTACATTAACATTATATGAACGGTTTCATCAAATATTAGTGAATTTATAAATTTGTTCTTTTCGTTTAAGAAAAACGGTGAACAGCAATACAATCTTTTTATAGACACAAAAAAACAACCTTTCGGTTGTATTTAGACTTATAATTCTAACATTTCAATTTCATCATTTGGTGCTGGTTTTGCTGGTGCAGCCTCTGGGGCTGGAGCAGCCGTTTCCGTTTGAACTTCTGGCTCTGGAGCCGGAGTAGCTACTGCTGCTTGAGCTTCTGGTTCTGGAGCGACATTTTCAACTGATGGAGTGGCACTAATAGGATTTTCCACCGTTACAGATGGAATTGGCATTTCATCAACTGGAGCAGCTGGTTCTACTGCAACTGGTTCAGAAGCGATTTCTGGAACCGGATTTTCTTGTGGTTGTGGTTGAATATTTGCAATATCATTCGCTGGCTCATTTTCAGCTGTTACAGAACTAGGAGTTGGCTCTTGCGCAACAGGTGCTGGTTGAATATCAACGGCTGGAATTGGGCTCTCTTTTGGTTCTTCTACTGGTACGCCATACTCTACATGTGGCGTTTGTTCAATAATTGGGATTGCCTGCGTAGCATCCATTGGATTTGCTCCCCCATAAATTGGTCGCTCTACAGGTTCTTGTTCCACATTAGGAACAATCGGACTCACACCACCATAAATGGAAACTTCTGGTGTTGGAGGAACCGGATTTTCTGGTACAACTGGAGCTGGCGTAGGCTCTACCACAGGCTCAGTAACTGGCGGAACAAAAGTAGGAGCTACTGGCGCTGAATCGATTGGTTGAACATTTACCGTAGGTTCTGGCATGACTGGTTCTGGTACCACTGGTGTTGGTTCTACTACCGGTGCTACTGGTGTAGGATTTACCATTTCAGAGACCACAGATGGCTCTACTGGCGCTACAGGGCCCATCCCCATTGGCGGAATAGCATTCATATCCATTGGATTTGCTACGGCTGGATCGGCCACTGGTGCAGGCTCATCCGTTTTTATTTCAGATTTTTTCTTCTTTCCACTTCCTGACGTTGCTATAAAAATGATCAACGCAATTAATAACAATAAAATTCCTCCGGTAATTAACATACCAGGGATTGTTAAAAACCAATTTAAATCAAAATTGATTGCTAGTACACTCATACTTTCATCTCCCTTATTTATCCTATTTCAATAATAGCAAAAAAAGGAGATAATTGCAAACATATTTCTCCCTTTACATTTATTTTACAATGTAAACAATGTCCAATCATCTTTTGGATCAGGGTAAGAAGTAAACGTCATTCGCTCTTTTTTTACCGGATGAATAAACGAAAGTTGATGACAGTGTAAACAGATCTGTCTACCATCTTTTTTGCCATAACGTTGATCGCCACAAAGTGGATGATTTCGAGATGCAAATTGAATACGTATTTGGTGATGGCGGCCGCTTTCTAAAGCAATTTTTACCAACGTTTTTTTCATCTTTAAATCTTCTTGTAAAACTTCATAAGACAAGCGGGCCAATTTCCCATGCGCACGATCGGTTACAAAAGCATTGCCATTATCATCTTTACCAAGGTAATCTTCCAAAATAGCTTTTTTTGATTCTAAGATTCCATCTACTACTGCCAAATAAGTTTTCTGCCATTGATCTTTGCGAATGCTCTCAGAAAGGCGGGACGCCGCCTTGCTTGTTCTAGCAAAGACCATCACTCCTCCTACGGGGCGATCTAGACGATGAACTAAGCCCACATAGACATTGCCGGGTTTGTGATACTGCTCTTTGATGTATTCTTTAACCATTGACAAGAGATCGATATCTCCTGTCGCATCGGCTTGACTTAAAACGTTGCATGGCTTTTCTACAACGATGATATGATTGTCTTCATAGTATACTTTTAGCGGTTTCATTTTTCATACCTTCCATAAATACCACATGGTAGGATGATTTCACTATCTTTGATTGGGATTCCTACTTCACCAGAAGTAATGTTTCCCTGATATTTCTTTCCAATGGTAAGCTTGAGTACGTTTTCTAAAACTTTACTAGAAAGTCCCGTTGTATATGAATTTATTAACACAAACAAGGGATCCTCAGAAAGCAAATGAACGCAAGAATTTAAAAGTTTGAAAAGATCTTGTTCAATGTCCCAAACTTCGCCGTTGGCTCCTCTACCATAGCTCGGTGGATCCATAATGATCGCATCATACTTGTGCCCTCTTCGAATCTCTCTTTCGACAAACTTTAAAACATCATCTACAATAAAACGTACAGGTGCCTTTTCTAATCCCGATGCTTTGACATTTTCTTTGGCCCAGGCAACCATTCCTTTAGAAGAGTCCACATGGACGACATTCGCCCCTTTAGAAAGACAGGCAACTGTAGCACCCCCAGTATAAGCAAACAAGTTTAATACTGAGATCGGTCTTTTACTTTGCTCAATTTTATTCATCATATAATCCCAATTACTTGCTTGTTCTGGGAAAAGTCCTGTATGTTTAAATCCCATTTGACGAATTAAAAATGTTAGATTTTTATAATGAATTGGCCAACTTTCAGGAGTATCATGTAAATTTTCCCAGTGACCTCCACCTTTATTGCTGCGATGATAAATTGCATCGATTTGATCTTTATAGATTTTCTCTAAATTTCCATTGTCCCATATGATCTGAGGATCTGGTCTTAATAAAATGACTTTTCCCCACCGCTCTAATTTCTGTCCCCTACTACAAGCCAAAAGTTCATAGTCTTCAAAATTTTGAATTAAGTTCATATGAATCACCAACTACATTATAGATAACATTTCTAAAAATCACAAGTTTTTTATCTTCTTCTTGCATACAATACGGATGGAGGGATACAATGAACTTTATTGCTCAAGGAGGTATCGGTTGTAAAAATGTACCTCAAAATACAAGAGAAGCTTTTGGCTTGGCACTTAATACCAATTATATCGAAGGAATTGCGATCGATCTTTATATGACTGCCGATGAACAGATCGTCTTAGCTTGTCAAAAACAACTCGATGGTATCAGTAATTCTAAAGGTCTCATCAGCAATCATACTTTATCGGATTTAAAAAAAGTAAACTTTGGCAGCAAAATTAAACGTCATGATATTTTTACTTTGGAGGAATTACTCATTCTATTACAAGATAGCCTCAAAATGTTAGTTATCAACCTCGTCGATCAAAACGAACCAACCAAGAATCAGATCTTAGTCGAGAAAGCCATGCAATCTATCAACAAATACCCCAATGTCAACACTTATCTTAAAAGTTCTAACATGGATATTGTCCAACACTTAAATACTTTGAAGACTCATTCCAAAATTGGTATTACCATTGTCAAGGATAACGAGGAACTACACCAATATCCCCTAGATTTCTATTCCATTTGTTCAGATTGTGTAAGTTATGATTTCATTCGGAAAGGAATTGAAAACCATCGAACGATCATGTTAGAAAAAGTAGCTACTACTGATGAACTAGACCAAATTCATGAAAAGTTAGAGACTCTTTCTAAAGACATTTGTATCGTAAGTCAACATTCTACTACTTTGGCAGCTTATTATTTTATGGAAATTAAAACCTCTTAAAGCATGAAAAATCATGTTTTTTTCGTAAAAAATCCTAGATTTTTTAAAAAAGTATGTTATAATCAATGTATGCCTGCGTGGTGGAATGGTAGACGCGTTGGACTCAAAATCCAATGGTAGCAATACCGTGTCGGTTCAAGTCCGACCGCAGGCACCATTATGAAATGAGACGACTTGTCAAAAAGTCGTTTTTATGTTATGATGTATCTGTCAAGGAAACTTGCATAAAATAAAAAAGGGAACATTCAGTTTTGCAAAGTTGAATGTCTACCCAAAATATATTCAGATGGACATTTAATTCAAATGTGAATTAAGTGTCATTTTTTTATAACTACTATCATAATGATAAGGAGAAATAAAATGATAGTAATGAGCTTGAGAACTTTTAA
>CANPXY010000006.1 GCA_947587115.1 uncultured Bacilli bacterium | reverse complement strand
TCCTAAAAACATTGAAATATCAATAATATTATAAATATAAATAATACTGATAATATGGGAGTAACAAGTTCTTGTGGGTCGGGTAAGAAATACAAAAATTGTTGCGGAAAGTAAAAAAATAAATGTCACCAAATAATTTGATGACATTTTTTGTAAGAAAAATTTCAAAAAAAGTTGTAATACATTTGTTCGCGTGGTACAATTTTATATAGAAATAAGGGGGTTTGGGAAATGAAAAATAATGCATTAACTACTGAAATTATTGTAAAAGAGAATAAAATTGGAATAATGAGAGTGAGGAATGTTAATTATATTTCTTTAACCGATTTAGCAAAATATGCAAATTCCGAAGATCCATCTGGAGTAATAAGAAATTGGATGTCTAATAAGAATTCTTTTGATTATTATAGTTTATGGGAAGAAATTAATAATGAAAATTTTAATTCCGTGGAATCCCACAGAATTAAAATTGATGAAGTTCCATATAATAGATTTACTATGACTCCAAATAGATGGAAGAAAAATTTTAATGCTATTGGTATTATTCCAAGTAGCGGAAAATATAGTAAAGGTACTTTTGCTCATCCAGATATTGCTTTTGAATTTGCAAGTTGGTTATCTCCAGAATTTAAATTGTATTTAATAACTGAATTTGAAAGATTAAAAAAGAATGAAGCTTATCAATACAAAGTTGAGTGGAGTGCTACTAGACTTTTATCAAAAGTTAATTATGTTGTTCATACGGATGCAATTAAGAAATGCATAGTTCCAACTTTAACTGAAAAACAAAAACAGTTTGTTTATGCAGAAGAAGCTGATGTATTAAATGTTGCGTTATTTGGAATGACCGCAAAAGAATGGCGAGAAAATAATCCGGAACTTGCAGAAAATGGAAATATAAGAGATTATACAGATCTACTTCATTTAGTAATATTAAATAATTTACAAAATACAAATGCAGAATTAATTGAAGAAAAAGTCCCTCAAAGAGAAAGACTTATCAGATTAAACAATTCAGCAAGAAGACAAATGGAAGCATTAAAAGATAATAAAAGTCTTAAAGATTTAGAATTGTTGCAAAAGCAAGTTAATGAAAATAAGTTGATTGAACAATAAAAAAATTAAAAGTGTGCTCTTTTTAACACACATATATGATATAACTGTATGTAGGAGGGAATAATATGTTAGAAGTAAAACTATACGATTTGGGTTATTGTGATGAAAAAGAATACACAAGAGTCGTCTGTGTATGTAAGTACCATGATAAATATGTATTTTCTTATAATAAGAAAAGAAATGGTTGGGAAATACCAGGCGGTCATATTGAAGAAGGTGAAACTTGGGAAGAAGCCGCCAAAAGAGAAATGTATGAAGAAACAGGTGCAACTAAAATTAAAGTAACTCCAGTATGTGTCTATAAAATAAGTACATTTGGCTTGCTTTGTTATTGTGAAATATTAGAAATGGAAGAATTACCAAAAAAATATGAAATGTCTAAGATCGTGTTATCAGAAGAACTTCCATCTGATTTAACCTATCCAGATATTTTTAAATTATACTTTAAAACTGTTAAAGAAAAAATGAATTTAGAATAATTTATATTAGGTGGAAATAATATTTTTTCTTGCTCTTTTTTAAAATTATAGTACTATGAATATGCATAATTAAATGTTGTATTGAGCGGATACAACCATGTTTATAAATTGTAAGTGTTACATAGTAATAAGCGAAATTATTGTAAAAGAGAATAAAATTGGAATAATGCGAGTTGGGAAGATAAATTATATTTCTTTGACTGATTTAGCGCGATATAAAGATAAAGAGAGAACGGACTATATAATTCAAAACTAGATGAGAACTACAAATACAATTCTTTTCTTAGAAACTTGGGAATATTTAAATAATCCAAATTTTAATTTCGTCGAATTCGATGGGTTTAAAAATGAGTCGAGGACAAATGCTTTTGTGATGCTTTTCTAAAAAAAATATTGTATAATTATAATAAGGAGATGAAATAATGGATAGGAAATTAAGAATTGTTCAATATGGTTGTGGCAAGATGAGTAAATATACAATGCGTTATGTTTACGAGAAAGGAGCAGAAATAGTTGGAGCTTTTGATATCAATCCAGCAGTTATTGGAAAAGATATCGGGGAAATAATGGAAACAGAAAATAAAGGTGTAACAGTTATGTCTGCTGACAACGCAAGAAGTATTTTAGAAACATTAAAACCCGATGCTTGTATTGTTACCACAATGAGCTTATTAAGTGATCTAGAGGAGCCACTAACAATCTGCGCTGAATTAGGAATCAATGCAATTACTACATGTGAAGAGGCCTTTTATTCATGGAATTCTAATCCTAATTTAACTAAAAAGATTGATGCTTTAGCAAAAGAGCATAATTGCACGATCACAGGTAGTGGATACCAAGATATTTATTGGGGACAATTAATTAGTTCCATTGGTGGATCAACGCACAATATTAAAAAGATCATTGGAGAGTCATGGTACAATGTTGAAGATTATGGAATCGCCCTAGCGCAAGCTCACGGTTCAGGATTAACACTTCAAGAATTTGATGAAAAAATTGCTAGTGTTGATAGAATGAGTGATGAAGAACGGAATGCCCTTATTAATAGTGGAACCTATTCACCAAGTTATATGTGGAATGTAAATGGTTGGTTATGTGAAAAATTAGGTCTAACAGTTAAAAGCCAAACGCAAAAATGTGTTCCAGAAACATACAAAGAAGATATTAATTCTACTACTTTAGGTATGGTTGTTAAAGCAGGAGATGCTACCGGTATGAGTGCTGTTGTTACAACAGAAACAGAAGAAGGAATTACGCTTGAAACGAAATGTGTTGGTAAAGTATATGCTCCAGAAGAATTTGATATCAATGAGTGGACTATTGAAGGAGAACCTAACACAACCATTACGGTCCAACGCCCAGCAACCGTAGAACTAACATGTGCAAGTATTGTAAATCGTATACCAGATCTTATTAACGCTCGCCCTGGATTTGTTCCAACAGCAGACATGGGTGATTTAGAATATCGTACAAAGCCATTAAATACTTATATTAAATAATAAAGATCATCAAAAGAAAAAAACAATAGAAAATAAATAAAATTTTGCGTCTTATAAATGCCCAAAATATGTTATACTTAAAACATAATACATTTGACACATGTAGTGCTATGCACATAAATCTGATTACAGAGATGTATTTGGAAATAATGTGATAGTACTATGTGTGTTTTTTGTTGCAAAAAAAGGAGGTGAAGTTTTATGCCTACAACCAAAAAAGAAAGAGCATTATTTGCTTTGATTACAGTAATTATTACAGTGCATGCTTATGTATTTTATAGTCTATATGTTGTAAATGGAGCAACACTCATGAATTTAACTGGCGCGAGTAGTGTAATAAAGGCAATTAATAATCTTGGTGGAGTTTATATGTTTGGTCGTTATTTACCTATCTGGGTCGTTGTTTTAGTAGAATTTTGTTTCGCCTATTTGGCAGAAATGCTAATTGGGCAACCTTTTTCTTTCAAAATGGCTTGTAAAAATTTCGACATCAAAAAGACAGATCCAATACATTTTGAAACAGCAGTAATATGTGCGACTGTGGGAATCATGGTTCCTGTAATGAGTTTTATAGCTGCTTGGTTATATTATCCTTACTATATGGGCTTTAATATATTTACTTTGCTAGCAAACTGGCTCAAATTGATTTGTTTTAATTTCCCATTTGCTTACTTTTCTCAACTGTTCTTTATTCAACCATTTGTAAGACAAACCTTTAAAACAATATTTAAAAGAAAATAACTTTTCTCTTTTTAATATACTGACTTTTTTTATGACGCCTACTAATTAGGATTCACATCAGTATTCTATCAGACTTTAAATTTTGCTGCTGCTCTTTTTATGGCGGTTGGCTTGTTCCCCAAAAACGCTTGGTTTTCTTTTGCCCTTCAAATTGTATGGGGAATAGTAGCCGTAGCAGCACTGATCAAACTATGGAAGAAAATAAATTATAAAATTTGCAAAATCGTTGAGAAAGTGCTATAATTGATTCGTTCACAAAGCCATTGCGAGGAAGAGTAAAAAAATATAAAGCATTTTAGAGAACTCTGTTAGGTGAAAAAGAGGATGTAAATATTTTTTGAACATGGCCCTCAAGGCGAATGACTGAAAGAGGTAAAGTAAGTCATTACGGGAATGCCCGTTATCGCAGATGCCTATAACTATGCATAGACATAAGTAGGCTAGTAAGTTTAATACAGTAATGTATTATGAAAAAAGAGTGGTACCGTGAATAGTTTCACCTCTTAAAGACAATGATCTTTAAGAGGTTTTTTATTTAGGAAAGAAGGAGATCATATGAATATTATAATTGGAATTAGTTGGCCTTTTGCTAACGGAGAACTACATATCGGACATGCTGCAAGTAGTTTGCCAGGGGATGTGATTGCTCGATATCACAGATTAAAAGGCAATAAAGTGATATTGGTATCAGGAACGGATTGTCATGGAACACCAACCGAGGTAAAGGCCTTGCAAGAAAATAAAAATCCAAAAGAAATAGTAGACGCATGCCATGTTTCATTTGCCAAGGATTTTAAAGATTTTGGTATAAGTTTTGATTTATACAATCGAACAGACGATCCTGATCATAAGGAATTTGTTCAACAACAATTTTTAAAATACTATAACAACGGATACTTAGAAGAAAAGGAGGAAGAACAATTATATTGTGATCATTGTAAATTGTTTTTAGCGGATCGTTATATTATTGGAATATGTCCAAAATGTGGATCCGAAATAAAGGGAGATGAATGTGAAAAATGTGGAAGCTTGCTTACGATCGATGAAGTAAAAGGAACAAAGTGTGCAATCTGTGGCAATGTTGCGACCTATAAGAAAAACAAGAATCTATATTTTAAATTATCTAATTTTCAAGAGGATATAAAGAAATTATTAGATTCGAAAAGAACGTCTTGGAGAGAGAATGCAGTGAACTTCACGGATCGTTATCTAAAAGAAGGAATACCCGATCGCTGTGCAACACGTACCCTAAATTATGGTATTGATATACCAATCGAAGGATTTAAAGATAAAAAAATATATGGTTGGTTTGAAAATGTATGGGGATATGTAACTGCTAGTAAAAAGTTTGCTGAAAAAAACAATTTAAATTGGGAAGATTTTTGGAAAAATAAAGATAGTAAAATTTATTTGGTTCATGCCAAAGATAATATTCCCTTTCATACAGTTATATTTCCATCTTTATTACTAGCTACTAATGATAATTATCGATTACCAGATAAAATAATATCAGATGAATATATCACGATCGAAGGAGAAAAACTCTCAAAGAGTAAAGGCAACTATATTACCTTAAGGTACTTATTAGATCATTATTCTGTCGATGCCATTAGATATTATTTTAGTATCAACGATCCTGAAACTCGTGATTTTAATTTTACGTATGAAGGTTTTATTAATTCAATTAATGGTGAATTATTGGGCAAATGGGGTAACTTTGTAAATCGGACATTGCAATTTATCAATAAGTCATTTGCTGGAAAATTAAAACATTTAAAAGTGGATGAAACGATCGAGGAGAAGTTAAAAGCATTATATAGTTCTGTTGGCATCGATATTGATCATGGTAATACCAAAGATGGTTTATCGAAAATATTTGAATTTATTAATTATTCTAATAAATACTTTGACGAAAACGAGCCATGGAAATTGGCGAAAGAAGATCTTGCAAGATGTGAAGAAATTTTATATAACTGTTGTAATATCATATATAATATAAATAATTTATTAAAGCCTTATTTATTTGAAACGACGAAAAAAGTGGAAGAATATTTAAATAGCAATATCAGTAGCTGGAATTATCGAAGATTAGAAAAAGTAGACTTATTAAAAGAAATAAATCCACTGTTCATTAGATATGATAAAAAAGTAATTGAAGAAGAACGAAAAAAGATCGAAAAGAAGTAATAATCGAGGCGAACAGATCACTTTTCTAAAGAACGATAAATGATTTCTGGATAGGTGCCAATGACATGCACTTGATTGACAAGCGAAGAAGGTAGTTCCTTTGCCTCTTCAAAAAAGTTATCCACAAAATCAAGATCATCCCATGATTCAAGATGGATCATGAGTTTTTTGTTACGTTCGTGTTGCTCAAGAAGAATTTTAGCATTTAAATAGACAATAGAGAAAATGTAAAAATCCACATCAATATAATTTCCAGAGCTCACGATGAAACCGAGTGGATAATTAAGATCATAATTTTTTAAATGCGTAAGTAGCGGTTGATGCCTAGAGCAGAGATGAAAGGAAAAGTCAGGATACTGTCTTAATATAACCAGAAGGTTGGCAATATAATTTTCAATTTCTTGTGGATCGATGACGTTGAAGTTTAACAAAAGATTAAGATAGAGATCTTTCTTTATTTCATAAGACTGTACTTGATTTAAAAATTGCTCTAGAAAGACAATCGATTTAGGATAGAGCTCCTGTAATGACTTTTCCTCCATGCTTAAAAGATCTTTAAAGTTATCGTCGACAAAGTCAAAGATCAAGAGTTCATCATCTTTCGTTTTGACAATATTGACAAAAAGGCCATGAACATAATCTCGGGAGTGATTGCTGCTTAAAAATTCATCCATATTGAAAAGGTTGTTTTTGCTTGCTACAATCTTCATAAGATCACCTAATTTACTATATGAAATTATCGAAAATTCATGCGATAATGTAAGAAAAAGATTGAGATCAGATGCAAGATACGTTATAATGATACTAGAAAAATAAGAAAGAGGAAAAAGCATGGATAAAAGTGAAATTAAAAAAAACTTAGTAGATAGTAAAAAAGAAATAGATGACCTATGGAGGTCACTTTGACGTCGATACTAAAAAAGAACGAATTAAAGAACTAGAAGAAAAAAGTAATCACAGTGATTTTTGGAATAAAAAAGAGGAAGCTGAAATCATAATAAAAGAGATCAACGATCTTAAAGGAACGGTAACCGGTTTAGAAGATTTGAAAGATCAAGTCGAGGGCGATCTAGAGCTAGCAGAATTACTAGATCGTGAAACAGATCCGGAAATGGAGCAACTCTTAGAATCAGAAGTTCAAAAGATTACCGACAATTTAGAGCAACTTCGATTATTGTTATTGTTAAATGGTCCTTATGATCATTGCAATTGTGTCCTAGAGGTCCACAGTGGAGCGGGCGGAACAGAGGCTTGCGATTGGGCCGATATGTTATATCGAATGTACTTGCGTTGGTGCGAGAAAAACAATTATAAAGTAGAAATACTCGAATATCTTGAAGGCGAAGAAGCAGGAATTAAAAGTGTATCTATTTTAATCAAAGGAAAAAACGCCTATGGCTATTTAAAGGGAGAAAAAGGAGTTCATCGTCTTGTGCGCCTATCTCCGTTTGACTCAGCCAATCGTCGTCATACCTCGTTTGCTTCTGTCGATGTGACACCCGAGTTTCAAAAGACTGCCGATGTTGTAGTCAACGAAGCGGATCTTAAGATTGATGTCTATCGGGCCAGTGGAGCAGGGGGACAACATGTCAATACAACCGATAGTGCGGTGCGCATTACCCACTTGCCAACCAAGATTGTTGTGACTTGCCAGAATGAACGCAGTCAAATTCAAAACCGTGAAAAAGCAATGCAACTACTTAAGAATAAATTACAATTACTTGAGATTGAACGCCAGCAAGAAGAGCTAGCGAACATCAAAGGCGAACATAAAAACATTGAATTTGGTTCTCAGATTCGTAGCTATGTAATGCATCCATATGCACTTGTCAAAGATCACCGTACCAATGCGGAGACCAGCAATGTTACGAAGGTGCTGGATGGTGGACTTGATTTATTTATAGAAAGTTATTTAAAGGGAGGCTTTTAATGTGTGGCCATTTAAAAAAAGTAAATTGCTCGATGAAAATATCTTAACTCAAATCTATCACAAATCGCGTGTAAAACGTTATTTACAATTTATAATCGGGCTCTTTTTGGTGGCTGTATCTTTCAATTTGTTTTTATCCCCTAATAATTTAGTCGCAGGGGGCGTCAGTGGTGTAGCGATTATAACTAGGCATTTCTTTGGGTTAGATCCTTCTATATTTGTTTTTATTTCTTCTGTAATCTTGCTCATCATCAGCTATTTCTTGTTAGGAAAAGAAAAGACGGCAGGCTCTGTTTTGGGAACACTTTTGTTTCCACTATTTATCAAATTAACTTCCAATATCGACGTCTATTTAGATATCGATAACACCCAACTTTTGCTTTCTGCCATTTTTGGAGGCGTCGTTCAAGGATTTGGAGCCGGATTAATTTTTAAGGCCGGATTTACAACGGGTGGAACAGATATTATCAATCAGATCATTTCTAAATATGCCAAAGTAAGTATAGGAGCTAGTATGTTGTTGAGCGATGGCTTGATCGTATTGAGTGGGGTCTTTGTTTTTGGACCAACGAAATTACTCTATGCCATGATTGTTCTATATATTATTACCGTCATGACCGATAAAGTCATTTTGGGTATTTCCGACAGCAAAGCCTTCTATATCATTACCGACGAAGAAGATAAAGTCAAAGAATTCATCTTAAAATATTTGAATCATGGGGTAACGATTTTTAATGCCAAAGGTGGTTATACGAAAGAGCATCAGAATGTCTTGATGTGTGTCGTACCTACGAAAGAATATTTTAAACTGAAAGAAGGAATTCATGAGATTGATCCCGAAGCTTTCTTTGTTGTAACAGATTCTTACGAAGTATTTGGAGGCGAATAACATGGGAATATTTACAAATTCGTCTTTGCCAGAAGATATCCTTAAAAAAATCAGAAAAAAGAAATTAGTAACCCGCTACTTTTGGTTGATTACAGCCCTTTTCTTTTCGGCTTTCTCTTTCAATTTGTTGTTTTTACCAACGAAACTTGTATCTGGTGGTACCAGCGGAATTTCGATCATCACGGAGTATTTATTTGAATGGAGTCCTTCCATCGTCATTTTGATAATATCGGTTGCGCTATTATTGTTCAGTTTTATTTTTCTGGGTTTTGAAAAAACGTCAGGGACGGTTGTCGCAACACTTGTATATCCATACTTTGTAAGCCTTACTTCGAATTTAGCCGATTATATTCATCTTGATACTTCTGATTTGATTTTGGTTGCAATTTTTGGGGGCTTGATCAGTGGTATTACCTCTGGGATCATGTTTAAAACCGGTTTTAGTAGTGGAGGACTGAACATCATCAGTCAAATTTTATATAAATATTATCATATTTCGATCAGTAAAAGTAATTTTGTCTTAAATGCGCTTGTCGTTTTGGCGGGTGGTGCCTATTTTGGGTGGACCATGGTGATGTATGCAGCAATCGTCCTATATATTAATAGTTTGATGATCGATAAAGTGTTGCTGGGCGTATCCCAAAACAAAGCATTCTATATTATTACAGAAGAAGACGCTGCCGTTAAAGAATTTGTGATCGATAAACTGCACCATAGTATTACCGCCTTTGATGTTAAAGGTGGATACTTAGAAAAGAAAAGACAAGTCTTGATGGCAGTTGTACCAACTAAGGAATATTTTCAGTTGACCCAAGGTATCAAGATGCTCGATCCCGAAGCGTTCTTTATCGTCTGTGATGCTTATCAAGTAGAAGGCGCCAAATAGATACCATAAATTACATAAGACAAATAGAAGATTCTATGGTATAATGAAAGAGAATAAGGTGGTAAAAGAATGGATTTAATTAGAATAAAAGATGTTAAAAAGCAGTATAAAAATGGTGTAACAGCCATTTGCGATTTAAACTTAGCCATCAAGAAAGGCGATTTTGCTTTTATTATTGGTGGCTCAGGTAGTGGGAAAAGTACGCTCATCAAAATGCTTTACCGCGAAGAGAAACCAACCTGTGGAGAAATCATCGTGGGTGGCGTAAATGTAGCGAAACTACGCAATAAAAAAGTATATAAAATTAGAAGAAAACTAGGTATTGTCTTTCAAGACTATCGGTTGCTTCCTAAATTGAACGTCTATGAAAACGTGGCGTTTGCTCTTGAAGTTTTAGGCGCGAAAAAAGACGAAATTAGAGTGAAAGTTCTAAAGGCCATCGAACTTGTTGGCTTAAAAGCCAAAGTACACAATTATCCGGATCAACTTTCTGGTGGCGAACAACAGCGTGTGGCCATCGCAAGAGCAATCGTCAATGAACCAAAATTATTGATCTGTGATGAACCGACAGGAAATCTCGATCCAGAGCGCAGTATGGAGATTGTCAAGATTTTGGATGATATCAATCAGACTTGTGGAACGACCATCATCATGGCAACCCATGACCGAGACATCGTCAATAAGATGAAAAAACGAGTACTGGTCTTAAAAGATGGACGCCTAGTCAAAGATTATGAGAAAGGAACGTATCGCAATGAAGATATTTAGAATGTTAGGACGCAGTATTCGTGATGCGTTTAAAAGTGTATTTCGTAACTTTAGCCTCTCTTTAGCATCGATCTCATGTATTACGATTACGTTGATCATCGTTGCGGTATCGATGGTGGCATCTTACAATGTAGAACATTTCTCTAAAGTGATTCAACGAGATGTCACGATGGTGGTATTCTTAGATAATGATACAACTGAAGAAGAAATAGAAGAGTTGACGAAGAAAATCACGGATCTTGATAATGTCGAAAAATGTGACTTTAAGTCGAAAGAACAATCTAAAAATGAGATGATGCAAGAAAATGATACCTTTAATGGGATCATGGGTACTTGGTCTGAAGAAGATAACCCATTAAAAGACTCTTTTCTAATCAAAGTAAAAGATATTGAACAGATCAAAAAGACCGCCGAGACCATTCGCTCTTATGAAAAAGTTGCGGTTGTAAATTACGGTGAAGAGATGGTCAACAACTTGATATCAACATTTAAGTTTGTAGAAAAGGTTGCAGTGATCGCGGTGGTGGCACTCGTCGTCGTTACGGTATTCTTGATCATCAATACGATTAAATTGACAATTTTCTCAAGAAAAAGAGAAATTTCGATCATGCGTTTAGTTGGAGCAAGTAATTTTACGATCAAAACCCCATTTATTATTGAGGGCATGGTACTAGGCTTTATTGGAGCAATTATTCCAACGCTGATTGTCATTTATGGATATACCTTGTTGTTTGATCATTTTAATGGAGTTCTATATACTTCACTCATTCAATTAGTAAATCCAGAACCATTTGTCTATTTTGTATCTTTGGCAGTAGTTATCATTGGTATGATTGTCGGAATGATCGGTAGTGCATCCGCAGTAAGGAAGTACTTAAAAGTATGAGAAAGTTGTTGAAGATTACCTTTTGTTTCATGTTGGCCGTTGCTTTTGTTACACTACCGACGAAAGTAGAGGCAGCAACGCTCCAAGATTATATTGATAAACTAGAGCGTTATCGCCAAGAAGTGGCCACGGCACAAGATAAGATCGACCAGACGCAATCCCAAATCAATGCCACTAAAGCCGAGATCGAACAGATCAATGCAGAGATGAAGCAGATGGTGGAAGATATTGAGAGAATGCATCAAGAGATTGAAGAGTATAACGAAGAGATCAAAGATAAAAGTTTACAGACAAAACAGTTGTTTCAATATTTACAAGTATCAGAAGGCGAAAATGTGTATTTAGAATACATTTTTGGGGCGGATAATATCACCGATTTGATTTATCGTATGTCAATTGTTGAACAGTTGACAGCCTACAATGAACAGACCATCGATACCCTTGAAGAGATGATTGAAGCCAACAAAGCTCGTGAAAAAGAACTCAATGCCAAAGAAGTTGAGCTTGAAGAAGAAAAAGTAGTTTTGAGCAATAAGATTTCCTCATTAGAAGGTGAGAAGATCAGCATCAACGCTGGAGCGATCTCATCACGAGAACAACTAGAAATTTATGAAGATATGGTACAAAATTTCCGTGACTTAGGTTGTGGTACAACCGATGTCATCGGTGTTGACTGTGCTAAAAATGTTTCAGTATCTGGTTTCTATCGCCCAATTACCCAAGGGTACATTACAGGTTACATGGGCTATCGTGACATTGTCATTGCCGGCAACAACTTCCACTTGGGACTTGATATGAGTAGTGCCAACAAGCGAAGTGAAAGAGTCTATCCGATCGCAGCTGGTAAAATCCAAAGAATTTATAAGGACAGTTACGGTGCTAAGATCGTACTCATTTATCACTACGATGCCAATACAGGAAAAAATTATACCTCACAATATATGCATTTAAGTGAATGGTCACCAAACATCTATGAAGGACAGACAATTACTCCAGATCAATATCTTGGTTACATGGGAGATACTGGTTTTGCCTTTGGTGTTCACTTGCATCTAGAGGTTGCCGATTGTAGATTGTATGATTTAGCCGATCCAAATTGTAGTAGATGGACTCCATATGCAGCATATGTAGAGCGACGTTATCATGAAGGATTCCATGGGGCAGTATCTTTGATAGATTTCCCATCTCAATGGTGGAGTAGATAAAATGATAGTCAGGTGTAAGCCTGACTTTTGCATAGGAAAGGAGCAATAAAGTGCCAACAGTTGAAGATTTTTTAAAATTAGATATTCGAGTAGGTACCATTATTGAAGCGAACAAGTTTCAGAAAGCCATCAAACCTGCTTATCAATTGAAGATTGACTTCGGAAAAGAAATCGGAATTAAGAAGTCGTCTGCCCAGATCACGCAAGTATACCAAAAGGAAGACTTAATTGGAAAACAGATCTTGGCAGTAGTAAACTTTCCTCCACGACAAATTGCGGACTTTTTATCCGAAGTTTTGGTGTTAGGTACTTATAGTGAGGAAGGGGTCGTCTTAATTGTTCCCGATAGAACCGTCCAAAATGGCGATAAACTAGGATAGATGTTATAATATGATGAGGATAAGTGAGGCATATGAATCGACAGGAATTATTGAATTTGGCCGAGGATTACTATCACATAGATGACCAAACCGAAAGAAGACTAGAGAAATACTTTAAGACAACCGGAAAAGATCGAATCATCGAATTATCGCGGGCAGTGGTTGCTTTAACGAATAGTCAATTGCCGTTTGGTGAAGTATTTTCTCAAAAAGAAGCAATAGAAATTTTAGCGGGATCTTATGAAAATGGAATGTATCGTTTTATGGGAGAGTATCATCATGGGATGTTTTTTGGTAAAATGGAGGCCGAAGAATTGCCTTCCCAGAAATTGAAGAATGTCTTAAAAAACGGCACCAAACGTTGATCGCTTAGTATCTAATTTGGATTAAAAAGAGAAAAATAACTTTTCTCTTTTTAATCATCTGTTTTTTTACCTTGGATCAGCCTGCCAAAATAACAGTCGATACGCCATTTGGAACGGAAGTAACAAATGAAAGGCAGAAATAAAATAACAAACGTGAGTTTTATTAATTGTAAAATGATTACAAGACAAGATTGGTCTTTTACTGATCTTGTTTTTTTAATAATAAAAATGCTAAAATAAATAGACAAAAATCATGACTTAAGAAGAATGAATTTTGTGGAAAGCTAAATATTGATTGATAATATAACCACATGATATAAAGGAGGGATCGAGATAGCGAAGAAAAAAAAGAAAAGTATTATTAGGTGCTACAGGTACCGGAAAAACCTCTACGCTTGCGAATCTCATCAAAAAAGTGAATAAACACTATATCTATCTCCCTAAAAATTAATCCGCTTATTTTTAAATTTTTTCACATTTCCCTTCCTTCCATAAAAAGAGATAGCCTCCGCTATCTCATATGCTATATTCATAAAATTTTATTTAATTTTAATTTATTTTTTCATAAGTTGCTATATATTTACCTAATAGAGCCCCTGTACCAAGTTCATTTGTAACCATTTTTCTTGTAGACACTAATTCCCATCCAACAAATCTATATCCATATTTTGCTGCTGGTGCAGTAACTGTATAGTTTGTGATATCACCACGTCTTCCTGATAGTAATTTAGATACTTTAGTACCTGTTGTAGTATCAGTAAATCCTTCACATTTGTTTAAATCACATTCTAATTCAACAAACCAAATATACCCCTGTTGATCTTCACCACAATGATCTCCTCTACAACTAATCATTAATTCTTTATTTGAACTATAGAAATGAAATTCAACTGTTTTCTTTTTTGCTTCTTCTTCTATTTCTTTTACTTGCTCTTCAGTTTTCTTATTTATTTTATCTAATAAATCTTGATGTTCACTAAGGTCAAACTTAGCTCCTTGTTCTTCTGATTCATCTTTTTGTTTTGTTGTTGTATTATTTTTTGCGGTTGAATTAGACTCAGCCTTCTTGTTAAAAACCACTTTATTTTCTTCATCTTCTGTTTCTTTTACTTTTGCAACTTTTTCTTCAGCAATTTGTTTGTTTTGTTCTTTTTGTTCTACTGTTTTAGTTGCTTCTTCTACTTTCTTTTCAGCAGTTTTTTTTGCTTCTTCAGCTTGTTTTATTTTTTCTGTTGCTGCGTCTATTTTTGCTTGCGCTACTTTCTTTTCTTCAGTTGTCTTTGCTTTTTCTAGTTCAGCGATCGCTTCTTCTTTTTCCTTAGAAGCTTCATTAATCGCTTCTTCAGCATTTTTTACTTCTTTTTCAGTTTCCTTTTTAACCTCTTTAGCTTCGTTTAGCTCTTTTTCTGCTTTTTTAATTTCTTGTTCTAAATCCTTTAAAGCAAAACTTTTTTGAGCAATTTTAGCAGTATAAGTTGATTGACTATCATATTTAATATAGTTTGTTGTTAAAATACCAGCACCTGCTATTAAACCAAGGGATAGGAAACCTATAGTTGTTTTAACTACTATCTTATTCATACTTAACCCTCCTTAATTATTATATGTGGCATGAAAAATGTTTTTCCCCTGTCATCGCCTACATTATATAGCCGTTTTTGAAAAATGTAAAGTGTTTTTTGCTTTATTTTATACTGCTTTTTTAACGTTTTACAATTTTTTTGGATACAATACTCCTAACGTTTTATTTTTTTAAATTATCATAATACCTATCATCATGTTTTTCTTTTAGTTTATAACCGACTTATAATTCTTTTATATACTCATTTTCAGTTAACCCTGCCTATTTCGAGCAAAGAGATAAAAGTTCACATTTTTCATTGCTAAACCCAAATTGCTTTTTTACATTTCTTTCTTTCATCTGGATCTCCTTTCAAATTTTGAACATATAAAAATTATTGGTGCTATTTTTACAAAAAAGCATACAAAACCCAAGTTTAATAAAGATAAATTTCTTAATATAAAACAAATTAAAACACTAATTAAAGCAGGTGAAAATATTCTAATTCACTTACAAATTCTATTTGCATTATTAATTGGATTAAGAAAACAGAAAATTAAACCTTAAAATTCAACTTGGAAGAAGAATTGATGATAAATAAATATCTTTAAATCAAGAAAAAATATAATAAGACGGTTATTTTAAATTGCCTTGTTTTACTATAAAATAGGTGATAAAATAATGTTACTATGTGTTATTCAGTACCATTAGTGATATTTAACAATTTTGTCTCCACCATGCGTGTCCAAACAAAAGCGACAAATTTTAAAAACTAAAATATTAGTTTGGGCACGAATTATTAGATTGATCTTAATCATACTAAGGAGGGATCGAGATGTTCAAATTAGTATCCAAATATACCCCAAGTGGCGATCAGCCGGAGGCGATCAATCAATTAGTCAAAGGAATTAATGAAGGAAAAAAAGAACAAGTATTATTGGGTGCTACCGGTACCGGAAAAACCTTTACGATTGCGAACGTCATCAAAGAAGTGAACAAACCGACGCTTGTCCTTGCCCATAATAAAACTCTTGCGGGACAACTTTATTCTGAATTAAAAGAATTATTTCCCGAAAATGCCGTAGAGTATTTTGTATCTTATTACGATTATTATCAACCGGAAGCCTATGTACCAAGTACCGATACTTATATTGAAAAAGATTCTGCCATCAACGATGAAATCGATGAACTCCGTCATGCTGCCACCAGTAGTTTGTTATCTAGAAAAGATGTCATTGTAGTAGCCAGTGTTTCTTGTATCTATGGTATTGGAGAGGTAGAGGAATATTTAAATAAAATGATGACGCTATCGGTAGGGCAACAAGTGGATCGCAATCAAGTGTTGGCTAAGCTTGTCGAAATGATGTATGAACGGAATGATTATGATTTTAAACGTGGTACTTTTCGCGTTCGCGGAGATGTTTTAGAAATCATCCCCACTTATCAACGAACGACCGGCTATCGAATTGAATTCTTTGGCGATGAGATCGATCGTATCAGTGAGATCGATGCCTTGACAGGAGCAATTCTACAAAATAAAAAGACCATATCCCTTTTCCCCGCTAGTCACTTTGTCACTAGCGATGAAAAGTTAAAAACGGCCATTAAGACCATCAAAGAAGAATTAAAAGAGCGACTAGAGCAATTCAAGCAAGAAAATAAATTGTTAGAGTATCAACGATTAGAGCAGAGAACAAATTACGATTTGGAAATGCTTGAAGAGACGGGATTTTGTCATGGAGTTGAAAATTATTCTCGACACATGGCGGGGCGCAAAGAAGGAGAGACGCCAACAACCTTGATGGATTTTTTCCCCAAGGATTATCTCTTAGTAGTTGATGAATCCCATGTGACTCTTCCCCAAGTTCGAGGAATGTACAATGGCGATCGCATGCGGAAAATGAACTTGGTTGACTATGGATTCCGGTTACCTAGTGCACTTGATAATCGACCATTAAAGTTTGATGAGTTTGTATCCAAAATTCATCAAGTGATCTATGTTTCTGCCACGCCAGGAGATTATGAACTAGAGCGTACACATGGGCAGTACATTGAACAGATCATTCGTCCAACTGGATTACTAGATCCGACGGTAGAAGTTCGTAAAAGCGAAGGTCAAATTGATGACTTGATTGGCGAAATTCGCGATCGAAATGAACGTAACGAACGAACGCTTGTGACGACACTTACCATTCGTATGGCGGAAGAGCTTACCAATTATCTCAAAGAATTGGATATTAAAGTCGCCTATCTTCATACGGAAGTAAAAACGCTAGAACGTCTTCAAATTATTCACGATTTAAGAGAAGGTAAGTATGATGTCGTCGTAGGAATCAACCTATTGCGAGAAGGAATCGATATACCAGAAGTTTCTTTGATCGCGATTATCGATGCTGATAAGGAAGGATTTCTTCGCAGTACGCGCAGTTTGATTCAGACGATTGGTCGCTGTGCAAGAAATGCCAATGGACATGTGATCATGTATGCCGACAAGATCACGGACAGTATGAAGGATGCAATAGAAGAGACTGCCCGCCGTCGTGCTATTCAAGAAGAGTACAACCGTGTTCATCATATTACACCACAGACCATTCAAAAAGAGATTCGGGAAGTCATCAGCAATCAACTTCCTGAAGATCAACCAAAGAAGAAGATGAGCAAACAAGAACGTCTAGAGACTTTAGAAAAGATCGAAGCTGAAATGCGCGCAGCTGCTAAAGAACTTGACTTTGAAAGAGCAATGCAACTACGGGATATTTTGTTCGAAATGAAAGGGCAATCATGAAAAAACAATTTAAAAAGATCTATATTGAAATAACGAACATCTGCAACCTAAGTTGCTCTTTTTGTTCTCCATCTAAAAAAGTCAAAAGGACGATGACGACGGAAGAGTTTGAGCAGATCCTAAAAGAGATCCAACCATATACAGATTACATCTATCTTCATGTGAAAGGAGAGCCACTCTTACATCCGCAACTAGATAAATTGCTCACTTTGTGTGAAGTCTACCATATCAAAGTCAATATCACCACCAATGGAACGTTGTTTCCCAAAATTTTTCCTATCATCCAAAAACATGCGATTCATCAGATCAATTTTTCTTTACACTGTGAATCAGATCGCCCGATTGATCCGCTAGATATTTTCAAGTGTGTCGATCAGTTGAGTAACGAGGTACTGATCAATTATCGCCTCTGGGCCCAAAAGAGCCAAAACTTAGATCCAAAGGCAATAAAGATTGTGGAAAAACTAAAAGCGCACTATAAACTTTCCCCAGAAAAAGTGGAAAAAATAAAAACAGAGGCCCATACCTCTATTAATTCACATATTTTTGTGGATCGTCAATTAGAATTTGCTTGGCCGAGTGTGGAAAATGATTTTTGTGGTGAAGAAGGATATTGTTATGGTCTTAAGAATCACTTAGCCATCTTAGTGGATGGAACCGTTGTACCTTGCTGTCTCGATGGTGAGGGAGTAATCACTCTTGGAAATATTTTTAAACAACCACTCAAAGACATTCTAGAAAGTGTTCGATATCGACAAATCAAAAAAGGTTTTGAAAATCGGCAAGCGATCGAATCGTTGTGTCAACACTGTAGTTATAAAAAACGCTTTGATAAGAAAAAATAAAGCCCTCTTCTAAAGTAAGGCTTTATTTTGTTTGGCTAATTTTTTGTATTGTTGTTGAACATCGACGATGTTCTGTTGATTTTCTTTTTCGAATCTTTGCTGCAATGCCTCTTGAAGAATTTCACTTTCCATCATCAATGCTTTATCAAATAAGCTTAGATCATCTCGATATACTCTTTGAATTGGCAAGACGGTGTCGTTGATGAGATGGGCAGTTAAAATTTCGAGTGCCCGTGCTCTTTCTGGATATTGATTGTGTTGAAAGAAATAGACATAATCCATCAGATTAAATATAAGATCAGGATGTTGAAGATCGACATTCATAACGCCCAAAGATTCTGTTTTCCCATCTTCCATAAAAGTATCATATTTTTGGAGAACAAATCGAATATTTTGTCGCTCTTTCTTAGTAAATTCCATAAGACTGCACGCTCCTTGTGCCACTTATAATAACAGAAAAGCTTTTATTTGTCTATCCTAAAAAATAAATTTTAAAAAAGAGAAGGAATCGAAGGATTTCCCTATTTTTTGCAAATAATTATGGGAATAAAATAGTAGAGAAGGCCAATCTGTGCTATAATAACAATGGGTGGTTCAATGGCAGTTTTAGGTTACAAATGCTTTTATCAAGGTTTAATAAATGAATATGGCCAAACTTTTTCCATAGGAAAAATCTATATTGCGGAAGGAACCATTCGTTTTGGTCCGCATGGCAACGGTTTTCATCTGTGTAAAAGAATGGAAGATACATTTCGTTATATTGACGCCTTTCATCGAGAGATCGACATGTGTTTTGTGAGAGGCGATGGGCTCATTAAAGAAGGATACGACGACTATAATGAATATTACGAAATGTATGCGGTACAAAAATTAGAAATTATTAAAAAGCTGACCAGAGAAGAGATCATCACTCGCGGATTGAAAGCACGCAATGTAGAGCGATTTATACAAGGCATTCGCCTTCAACCACAAGAAATAGAATTATTTAAAGCGGCCTTTCCCCAAGAAGATCTTATACAAAGGGCAATTGCCTATTATCAAGAGGGGCAAATGGACGCTTATCAAAAGAGGTTTTAATCATGGATAAAATTATAGTTAAAGGTGCAAGAGAAAACAATTTAAAAAATATTAATATTGAAATTCCAAAAAACAAACTTACTGTAATGACGGGTGTATCAGGTAGTGGTAAAAGCTCTCTTGCTTTTGATACAATTTATGCAGAGGGGCAAAGACGCTATGTGGAAAGTTTGTCTGCCTATGCAAGACAATTTTTAGGTGGAACAGAGAAACCAGATGTAGATAGCATTGAAGGACTCTCTCCAGCGATCAGTATCGATCAGAAGACCACAAGCAAAAATCCTCGTTCAACAGTAGGAACGGTCACGGAGATTTACGATTATCTGCGTTTGCTTTTTGCGCGCATTGGCGTTCCGTATTGTCCAAATCACAACATTCCCATTTCTTCGCAAAGCATCGAAGAGATGGTCAACAAAATTATGGAATATCCAATCGGAACCAAGCTCATCGTCTATGCGCCCGTAGTACATGGCAGTAAAGGTACACACAAGGACCTTTTGGAGCAACTTCGTAAAGATGGCTTTGCTAGAGTTCGAATCAATGGGGAAATACATGACTTGAGTGAAGACATTACATTAGAAAAAAATAAAAAGGATGACATCGCTGTCGTGGTGGATCGGATCATCTTAAAAGAGGACAGTCGAAGTCGTCTTCATGAGTCAATCGAAGTGGCGACCAAGTTGGCAGAAGGAAAAGTCGTTATCGAATTTGTTGGCGATAAAGAATTAGTGATGTCTGAAAATTTTGCCTGTCCATATTGCGAATTTTCACTTCCCGAACTTGAGCCAAGAATCTTCAGTTTTAACGCGCCTTATGGTGCTTGTCCAGAATGTAAAGGTCTAGGAGTGAAATTACAGATCGATCCCGATTTGGTCATTCCTAACAAAGAGTTGAGTATCAATGAATACTGTATTACGACTCTTGGTGACGATCACGACAATATGTATTTTAAAAAGTTGGAATGTGTCTGTAAACATTATCAAATTGATATGGACAAGCCTTTTGAAAAATTGAGTAAAAAAGAAAAAGATATCATTTTATATGGAAGCCCAGATTGTATCGAATTCCATTTTCAAACGAAAAGTGGCAATACGATGCACAGTCGCGATTTCTATGAAGGAATCATCAACAATTTGGAACGTCGCTATATGGAGACGACCAGTACTTGGATTCGCGAATGGCTAGAAAATTACATGGTCGAACACGATTGTGATGTCTGCCACGGGGCGCGGCTAGATCAGAAAGTTCTTTCTGTCAAAGTAGGTGGAAAAAACATCTACGAAGTGACCTGCATGAGTATCAAGCAGTTGCTCACCTTTTTTAAGGAACTAAAACTAACCAAAGAGCAAGCAGCGATTGCCGACTTGATTTTAAAAGAAATTTTATCACGATTACAATTTTTATCGAATGTCGGACTAGAATATTTAACACTCAGTCGAAATGCAGGAACATTGTCTGGTGGCGAAGCACAACGTATTCGTTTGGCGACCCAAATTGGATCTCGACTCACGGGTGTACTCTATGTACTTGATGAACCATCGATTGGTCTTCATCAACGTGACAACGATCGTTTGATCAACTCTCTTTTAGAGATGCGTGATCTAGGAAATACCTTGATTGTCGTCGAACACGATACAGATACCATGTTGGCTTGTGACTATCTCGTCGATATTGGTCCCGGAGCCGGAGACAAAGGTGGAACGATCGTCGCACAAGGAACGCCGGAAGAAGTTATGAAAAACGAAAAAAGTATTACAGGTAGATATTTAAGTGGAAAAGAATGTATTGAAATTCCAAAAAAGAGAAGAAAAGGCATCAAAAAATATCTTGAAATCAAGGGAGCCCAAGAAAACAACCTTAAAAATATCGATGTCAAAATTCCTCTTGGAACCTTCACCTGCGTCACCGGAGTATCTGGAAGCGGCAAAAGTAGTTTGATCAACGAGATTCTCTGTAAGGCCGTTGCTGCCAATTTATATCGAACAAGAGAAAAACCTGGAAAACATAAAAAAGTTTTGGGAATTGAAAATATCGATAAGTTGGTAGACATCTCACAAAATCCAATTGGCCGGACACCACGAAGCAATCCCGCAACTTATACTGGGGTCTTTGATGACATTCGAGAACTTTATACGAATACTAAAGAAGCCAAAATGTATGGATTCGAGAAAAACCGATTTTCCTTCAACGTCAAAGGTGGTCGTTGTGAAGCGTGCCGAGGAGATGGCGTAAAGAAAATAGAGATGCACTTTCTACCAGATGTATACGTTCCTTGTGAAGTGTGCCATGGAACTAGGTATAATCGGGAGACGCTCCAAATAAAATATAAAGATAAAAATATTGCCGACGTGCTCGATATGCGGGTAAGTGAAGCGCTAGAATTCTTTGAAAATGTACCTAAGATTCGTGCTAAGTTACAAGTCTTAGATGATGTTGGTCTCGGTTATATCAAATTAGGACAGAGTGCTCCAACCTTGTCTGGAGGAGAGGCAGAGCGCGTCAAATTAGCCAAAGAATTACAAAAAAAAGCTACGGGCAAAACGTTGTTTGTCTTAGATGAACCAACGACGGGACTCCATGCGGCGGACATCAAGAGATTACTTGCAATTCTTCAAAAAATAGTAGATAATAATGATACAGTAGTCGTCATCGAACACAATCTTGACGTCATCAAAGTTGCCGATTATATCATTGACTTAGGTCCGGAAGGTGGAGACTTCGGTGGTGAAGTAGTTGCAACCGGAACGCCTGAAGAAGTAAGCAAGGTGCCAGCTTCCTACACAGGCCAATTTTTAAAGAAAATTTTATGAGGTGAGAAAAATGAAAGTTGTAACAATTGGAAAAGATCACAAAGCAAGGATCAATCAAGGTCTTGAGTGGCTACTTTATTTAGTTTTATATACTTTGGTCTTTTTAGGAGTTTCAACCTTTTTTGATTCCTTCTACGTCGATATGAGTTACTATGGACTCTATGGCTTGATCGCGGTTCTTATTATTTCGATCTTAAATAAGACGATCAAACCAATTCTTGTAACTTTGACAATCCCGATTACAGGTGTTACTTTAGGTCTTTTTTATCCATGTATCAATTTATTTATCTTAAAACTTACCGATTGGATTTTAGGAAGTCACTTCAATCTTGAAAACATTTGGATTGCGTTTATTATTGCGATTTTAATTGCGATCATGAACATTCTTGTAGAAGGTTTGATCATCAAACCGATCTTGAGGAGATTCCAACATGAGTAGGGTCGCAGTCGATTTAGGATTTATTCAAATTTACTGGTATTCGATCATGATCTTTCTTGGAATCTTGATGGCAATCGCGGTCTGTTATCTCGAAGTCAAACGTAAGAAGATCAATCAAGACTTCTTCTTCAATCTTGTCTTCTATGGAATCATTTTAGGATTTATTGGGGCACGACTATATTATGTAGCCTTCAATTTAGATTACTATTTACAAAACCCCATCGAAATATTAGAAGTATGGAATGGCGGTCTAGCGATTCATGGCGGCATTTTGTTTGCTGGTTTATTTACGATCATCTACACCAGAAAATATAAAATGAAACCGATCAAAATATTAGATATATTAGTCGTTGGATTAATCTTAGGGCAAGCGATAGGTAGATGGGGCAATTTCTTTAACCAAGAAGCTTTTGGCCAAGTTACCACGGAAGCAGCGCTTTTATCTGCAAAAGTTCCTCGCTTTGTTATTGATCAGATGTTTATTGATGGCGCCTATCGCCAACCGACGTTTCTCTATGAATCACTTTGGGACTTTTTTGGCTTTTTAGCACTGCTCATGATCCGTCGTTATAAGTATTTAAAAAATGGCCAATTGACGGGATTCTATCTCATATGGTATTCCGTTGGTCGCTATTTCATTGAAGGATTCCGTAGCGATAGCTTAATGTTAGGAAATTTCAAGGTTGCGCAGCTGGTATCCATGCTCTTATTTATTGTTGGACTCCTATTGGTGATCCTTCCCAAACGAGGTTCTAGATTTGAAAATTTATATCGAGAGGAGAAGCCGAATGAAACTCAATTTTGATGTCGTTATTGTCGGTGCAGGAGTTGCTGGAATGAGTGCAGCCATCTATTTAAAACGCGCCAATAAAAGCTGTTGTCTAATTGAACGTGGAGCACCCGGTGGTCAAATTACCAAAACTTCAACGGTTGAAAACTATCCAGGATTCTTTAAGATTACTGGACCAGATCTTGCGATTCAGATGTACGATCAAGTGCAGAATTTAGGAATTCCTTATCAATATGGAGAAGTATCAGAAATCATCGATCACCAAGATTACAAGATCGTCAAAACTGCCGATAAAGATCTTACTTGTAAAGCGGTTATTTTAGCAATGGGAAGAAGCCCAAGAAAATTAAATCTCCCCTTAGAAGAAAAGCTATCAGGTCGAGGCATCAGCTGGTGTGCAATTTGTGATGGACCGCTCTATAAAGGAAAAAATGTCCTCGTTGTTGGTGGTGGCAACAGTGCCCTAGAAGAAGCACTTTATTTATCTAGCATCTGTAAAAAAGTGACGCTCATTCATCGCAAAGACCAATTTACTGCCCAACAGTATCTAGTCGATCAAGTAAATCAACGCAAAAATATTAAAGTGATGTTTTCTACAGAAGTGGAGAAATTTTTAGAAACGGATGAAAAACTGTCCGGAGTAGTCTTAAAACAGAATCAGACGGATAAAACCAAGAAACTGAAAGTGGATGGATGTTTTCTCTATATTGGATCGATTCCTAATACAGATGCATTTAAAAATCTTGGTATTCTAGATGAAGCCGGCTATATCCAAGTAGATGCCACAATGCGCACTGAGAAACCTATGATCTATGCGGCAGGAGACGTCATCAAAAAAGAACTTTATCAAATAGTAACTGCTACAAGTGATGGAGCGATTGCTGCGACGAGCTGTATTAAAGATTTAGAGAGCACTCGATAGGTGCTTTTTTTGAATTTTTTCATTTTTTTTCATTTGTTTATAGTATAATGTAATAAAGAAGGTGAATGAATGCATAAAAAAGTTGTTGTTCTTGGAGGAGGAACTGGAATTTCTTTTCTATTGAAAGGTCTTAAAGACTTCCCATTAGAAATTACTGCGATCATCACGGTTGCGGACAATGGAAAATCTACTGGGGTTTTAAGAAAAGAGTTCAATATTCCAGCAGTTGGAGATATTCGCAAAGTAATTACAAATCTATCGAGTATTGATCCTGAAATTAAGACGATGATGGAATATCGTTTCAATACTTCCAGTGATCTTAATGGCCATGCGCTAGGAAACTTAATCTTGACCGCAATGTTAGAGATTACAGGAAGTCTCAAAGATTCCATCGCGGCACTCAGCAAACTCCTCGATGTGAAACACAAAGTATTGCCGATTACAGAAGATTGCAAATTAACTTTGATGGGAGAGACGACCGATGGAGAAATCATCGAAGGCGAATCCGAGATTACCTCGAGCCATCAAGAGTTCAAACGCATTTTTTATAAAGAAAATCCAATCGTTACGCAAGAGGCAGTGGATGCCATTATCGATGCCGATCTTGTCATACTGAGTATGGGAAGTCTAGTTACTAGTATTATTCCCCATCTCATCTGTCCAGAGATTATCGATGCCATCGACAAGAGTAAAGCGTCTGTTATGTATTTGTGCAACGCCATGACACAGCCAGGGGAAACCGATCATTTTGGAGTCAGTGATCATGTGCGCATGTTAAATAACTATCTAGGCAAAAAGAAAATTGGAATCGTGGTTGCAAGTAATTCTAAAATTGATGAAGCGATGGCCAAAAAATATGAAACAAAAGAACAAAAAGATCCCGTTTTTATTGACCGCAAAGAATTATCTGAAATGCATGTCGAATTAATAGAAGATGATCTTCTTATCGTCGCAGAAGATGGGACACTAAAACACAACAGTCTAAAATTAAGCAGTCTTATTTTTGCTTATTTAATGAGGGATTAATATGTCTTTTACGACCAAAATTAAAAATGAAATTGCTTTAATCGAGATGACGGAAACGGAACAGTTGGCCGAATTATCTGGTTTTATTAGGAACAATGCGACCATTGTGGATGGAAAAATTCTTTTAACTACTGAAAATGCGGTAATTTCTGAAAAGATCAGTACGATGCTCACTAAAATTTATGAGGTTTTCGTACACGTCGAAACAAAAGAAAATACAGCTTTTCATCGTAGTCCACTATATCTTTTGTCGATCGAAGACAAGGTAGCGATGATTTTACAAGATCTATCTTTTAATGATGAACATGGTTGCCGCCGCAGTGCACCTGAATCCTATATCGTGGGAGCTAACGAAGAAATTCGCGCTTACCTACGAGGTTGCTTTCTATCACAGGGAAGTATCAATGATCCTAAAACTTCAAGATATCATATGGAATTATTAATTGATGATCCAGGCGAAGCGGTATTTGTTCAGAAACTTCTCAATATTTTCGATTTAAATGCCAAACTATTAAATCGCGATAAAGGGTATATGATCTATCTAAAAGAAGCAGAAAAGATCAGCGACTTCTTAAAATTGATCAAAGCTTATAATGCCGTGATGTACTTTGAAGATGTGAGAGTTTATCATGACCAAAAAAATCGAACGAATCGTCTTAATAATTGTGAACAAGCGAATATGGATAAGGTCATTCAAACCGCCAGTGAACAGATGAAATATATTGAGATCTTAAGGGAAAATGTCGGGATTGATCTCTTAGATGAGAAAACCCAAGAAGCCTTAGACTATAGAGTAAAATATCCAGAAGCATCACTTCAAGAATTAAGTGAAATTATTTCTCTAGAGACCGGTAAAAAAATTACCAAATCTGGACTTAATCATCGCTTTCGCAAGATTAAAGAATTGGCCTTAAAATTTAAAGAAATCAAATAGATCGAGAAGATGAACTATGATTTTAAATGTTAGTGGTAGAACAGATATTGTTGCCTTTTACACAGATTGGTTTATGAATCGTTATCGGGCTGGTTTTGTCGATGTGCGAAATCCCTTTAACCCGAAACTTGTCAGTCGAATTCATTTTGAAAATGTGGATGCGATCTTATTCTGTACTAAAAATCCCCTTCCAATATTGGACCATCTTCAAGAGATTAAACAGCCAATTCTTTTTCATGTGACTTTGACGCCTTATAAAAACGATATTGAAGTAGGAGTTCCTTCCAAGAAAGAACTGGTAGAAGCCATAAAAAAATTATCATCGATCATTGGGAGCGAACATCTCTTTATTCGCTATGACCCCATCTTCTTGAGTGAAAAATATAATATAGCGTATCACGTCAAAGCGTTTGATAGAATGTGTACGTTATTAGAAGGCTATGTCCAGCACATCATCGTATCTTTTATTGACGATTATAAAAACGTCCGTAAGAATCAAAAGATCTTGAAGAAAAGACCTTTTACCGAAGAAGATTACCGGGAAATTGGGATCCATTTCAGTAAAAGTGCCAAAAAACATGGAATGAGTGTCCAAACTTGCTTAGAAGAACGGAATTTAAAAGAATACGGTTTTAAAGTGGACGCGTGTCTATCGCATGCGTATGCTTATCAACTGACGGGCAAGACTTATAAAAACTGGACAGCGAGGAAGTGCTCCTGTGTCAATATGGTCGATATTGGTGCTTATAATTCTTGTAAACATTACTGTAAATATTGTTATGCCAATTACGATGAAGACCAAATTGAAATGAACTGTGCGCATCATGACGATGCTTCGTCACTTTTGATTGGTACGATCGAAAAAGATGATCAAATCAAGGAACGGATTCAATAAAGAAAAAACCAAGTGATTCCTTGATTTTTTGTTGTAAAAAGAACTTAATGTTTATTTTTGTTGATGATCTTGTCGATTAAGCCATATTTTAAAGCTTCTTCGGCATCTAAAAAATGGTCGCGCTCTGTATCGATCTCGATCGTTGATAAGTCTTGAGATGTATTATCAGCTAAGATATGATTCAACTTATCTTTCAGTTTTAAAATTCGTTCCGCAGCAATTTTGATTTCGGTGGCTTGCCCTTGGGCTCCTCCTAAAGGTTGGTGGATCATCACTTCGGCATTGGGCAGCGCAAAACGCTTTCCTTTTTCTCCACAAGAAAGTAGGAATGCCCCCATCGATGCTGCCATTCCAACACAGATGGTAGATACGTTGCTTTTGACAAAATTCATCGTATCATAGATGGCCATCCCTGCGGTGATCGATCCGCCCGGAGAATTGATATAGATGCTGATATCATTATGATTGATCGAATCTAAATATAATAGCTGTGCGACGACCACATTGGCAAGCGCATCATCAATTTCACCACTCAATAAGATGATACGGTCCTTTAACAACCTAGAAAAAATATCATAACTGCGTTCTCCATTACTTTCTTTTTCGACAATTACTGGTACTAAACTCATTTTCTTCACCTATAACTATATTAGGGAAAAAATGGTGTTTTTATGCATATAATATTTCGGCAAAATATGATACAATAAAAATGTATAAGATAAGATTGGGTGATGTGTGTGATTGAAACAATGAAAATAATCGTAATGAACGAGGAAAGAGAAGTTCCCAAGGGCATCAGTCTCTTTGAATTATCAAGAGCCTATCAAGATCAATTTGCTTATCCCATCGTCATTGCCAAAGTAAACGATTCATTTTTAGAACTTCACGAACAGATCATGGAGCCTTCAGATGTTACGTTCTTTGATTTAACTTCAAGAATAGGAAATCGCATTTATGTGAGTGGTTTAACTTTTTTGAATTTGTTCGCCGTCAAACAACTTTTTGGTAGTCAAGCGGATATTACGGTGCAGCATTCGATCGATAAAGGAATCTATATTGAGACCAATTTTGAATTGACAGAGGAAAAACTAAAAGCACTCGAGCAAAAGATGCGTGAAATCGTCGAACAAGATTTAGAATTCGCCAAAGTAAATGTTGCAAGACTCGATGCCATCGATTATTTTATGAAAATGAACGATCCTGTCAAAGCAGGAATTATCAAATATAATACCAATACCTACATCACTTTATATCGCTTAGGCAATATGTACAACTATTTTTATAACTATATGCCACATGATACCAAAGCGCTTAGCCATTTTGAACTCACATTTCTAGGTCCAAGTGGTTACGTATTACGTTTTCCAACCGTATATCAACATGATGAAATTAAAGAATATACGCACCATCCACATATGTTTGAGGTGTTTCAAGAATGCCGTAATTGGGCGAAAGTGATGAAAATACAAAATGTTGTTGATCTCAATCATGTGGTCTCAAATGGTCATATTGAAGACTTGATTCGAATTGATGAAACGCTTCAGAGCCAACGACTTTTACAAGTGGCAAGACAGATCTACGAAAAGAAAGACACCATCAAAGTAATTTTGCTAGCAGGTCCTTCTTCTTCTGGCAAAACGACAACAACGAATAAATTGTGTATGTATTTGAGAAGTTTTGGGCTCAATCCTAAGATGTTATCGATGGACGATTACTTTGTCGAACGACAAGAAACGCCAATAGATGAAGATGGGGACTATGATTATGAAAGTCCAGCTGCTCTTGATTTGGAGTTGTTTAACGATCAAGTAGAGCGCATCCTCAAAAACGAAGAAGTGACGGTTCCGACGTATAATTTTCTTTTAGGAACCAAACAATATAAAAGAAAGGTTCAATTAGGGCAAGAAGACATTTTGTTAATTGAAGGCATCCATGGCCTCAACAGTTCCATTTTGACCAATATTCCAAGAGAGAAGAAATGCAAGATTTATCTTTCAGCGCTTACCGAACTAAATATAGATCATCACAATCGGATCTCGACTACAGACAATCGACTTTTACGTCGAATTATTCGAGATAATCGTACGCGTGGTTACAACGTGGCGACGACATTAGAGAACTGGCCCAATGTCCGAGAAGGAGAAGAGGAGTATATTTTCCCTTATCAAGACGATGCGGATTTCACCATCAATACAGCTTTAATTTATGAACTTGGCGTATTAAAAACCTATGTAGAGCCATTATTATATTCCGTGGAGCCTTCTTCTGTTCACTATGAAGAAGCCAAACGGCTCATCAATTTCTTGCGGGTATTTTTGCCAATTCCATCAGAATCGATTCCGCAAGACTCTATTTTACGAGAATTCATTGGTGGTAGTTGCTTCCACGATTAGAGTTTGATACAATAAAAAAGAAAGGATGATAAATATGATAAAAGTAGCAATTAATGGATTTGGAAGAATAGGACGATTAGTTTTTCGTCTCATGGAAGAAGATGCAGAATTTGAAGTTGTTGCTATCAACGACTTGACGGAGGCTGAACAACTTGCTTATCTGCTCAAATACGATACGAATCATCGGAACTATCGAATCGACGAAATCACGTTTGATGACGGTCATTTGATCGTAGGAAATCGTAAGATTGCGATCTTTGCTGAAAAAGATCCAACAAATTTACCATGGAAAGATCTTGGTGTAGATGTTGTCATGGAGTGTACGGGAGCTTTCACAGACAAAGACAAAGCGATGGCACACATTCAAGCAGGCGCTAAAAAAGTAATTATTTCTGCCCCTGCCAAGGGAGACTTAAAGACCATCGTCTATAACGTCAATGAACAAACTTTGACGGGCGAGGAAGAAATCGTTTCGGCTGCAAGTTGTACGACCAACTGCTTAGCTCCTGTATTAGCGGTACTCGATAATGAATTTGGAATTGAAAAAGGTTATATGACGACCGTGCATGCTTATACCAATGATCAAGCGACGTTGGATGTACCTCATAAAAAAGGAATCAATGCTCGCCGAGGAAGAGCAGCAGCAGCCAACATTATTCCAGCATCTACGGGTGCTGCCAGTGCGATTGGTAGAGTTCTTCCAAACTTAGATGGAAAATTACAAGGAACGGCGATGCGTGTTCCGGTGCCAACAGGATCAGTGATCGATTTAGTTTTGGAACTTAAAAAGAATACAACGGAAGAGGAAATCAATCAAGTCTTAAAAAATCATACGAATGAGACTTTATTGTTTACTATGGATCCAGTTGTATCAAGTGACATTATCGGTAGTCACTGTGGTGCTTTAGTCGATGGACAATGTACCAGTGTTCTTGAAGTCGATGGCAAACAACTCGTTAAAGTTGTGGCATGGTACGATAATGAAATGGGCTATTCTACCCAGATGGTACGTACGGCTAAGTATTGGATGGAAAAATAATAAAAGACACATAACTTTCTAAAATAAGTTATGTGTCAGACTGTTGACAAAGTCAATGGTCTTTTCTTTTAAAGAAAAAAATGATATAATGAATATGCGAGATAAAACTTTA
>CANPXY010000005.1 GCA_947587115.1 uncultured Bacilli bacterium | reverse complement strand
CATCAGAAAGGCAAAAATCTAGACTGTAGACAAAATCGGTGGCACTTTGCGCTTCGGCAATCTTCTTTTCGTCGACTTCTAAAAATAACGATAACTCAGTATCGGTCGGCTCTCTCATCAGCCGCTGACTGAGCACCTCTCGAGCACGATCGATGGCCGTTTTGAGCTTCACTACATCTTTGCTGACTTTGATACTTTTATCTTTTCTAATGTATTCTGTGACAGCTCCTAAAACATCTTGAAATGCATAGGTAGAAAACTTCACTTGATACTTTGGATCAAAATTGCGATAAGCACGCAGCAATCCCATCATCCCCACTTGATAAAGATCATCGTGATCATAAAATTGTTCATACTTTTTGATGATGGTACGAACCACCCATTCATTTTCCATAATTATTTCAGTTGCTTCCATCGTGCACATTTTCTTCATCTCCTATACTTGTATGATCTTGAATACGCCTAATTCATTATTACTTTGATAGACATCTTCAAAACTGGTCCTTAAAAGCGCATCTTTGATTCCGCATAAAACTAATTTTCCATCAAATGATGCGATTTCTTGATCATCCTTTCGAATGATATCGATACCTTCTTGGCTAACATCTTCTACTTCTTCTAAATTAAAAGCAAAGTATTTGATTCCTTTTTCCCTGATCAATCGCTCAAGTTCTTCTTGTAGCTTACAAGAAGTTGTTCTATTCAAGCTTCCTCTAAGTCGGACAAACAAAATTCCTTTGCGAAATTCCATATTCATTTCTAACATCATTTCACCTCGTACGTTAAATATAGAATAGATTTTTTCTAAAATATACCTATTCGACATAATCTGTTATTTTTTTCTGTCGACAATTTTTTCTAAACTGTAAATCAAAAGCCAAATGCCAAAGATCAAGAGCAACCATAATAATACTTTTTTGAAAGTGATCACTTGCTGGACGACATCTTGGGTCTTCTCTTGGGCAGTCTTGATCTCTTGAACTTCGGTAACGGGAGTCTCCTTTTTTAAGTCTTCTTCTACTAGAGCAACTTGAGGTTCTTCTAAAGAGGACACTTCTATATCTTCTAATGCCGTTGGCAGATCTAAAGCAGCGGATGTTTGAGGTAGTTCTAATTGTACAGGATAGTAAATTACTAAATCTTTATAGCTAATCGTAATTTGATAAGTTCCAGAAGTATTCCAATCGATATTATTTTTGATCAATAAATGCCCTAGGGGAATGGTAGAAGAAAGGATGAACTCATCTAAATCTAAATAAGGTTTCGTCAAAACCATTTCATCTTTTAAGACTATTTTATCTCGTGTTCGTTGATAATAGACCGGAATGCTTTGCTCTAGGTCTTTGATGTAACCCTCTTTTTCAAACTCGTAGTCCTCTAAATAATTACGAACGATCTTATAATACAAATACTTGGTATCTTGATAACGATAGTAGGTTCTTGAATTTAATTTGTTGATCCACTTCCTTGTCGATGGGTAAGCATCGCTTTCTATAATAGTGTCATCCCAACGAGCCTCTTTAACCCAACTGGCCAAGCGCGTGGTATCGACTAGAACCTCATCATAGTCATGGGAAGGTTGGAGGAAACGCCGTGTTTCAATATAACGCGATTCCTCTTTTAACGTATCTTTTATTACATAGATATTTTTTTCATTACCTACTCTAATATTTTGATAAACTTTAACTTCCATATATTCGGGATTATATTCTTGATCAAATAAAATTGTAAGATGATTCCCCGGGTTTAAAATGATTGCTTGGCCGTTATAGTTTCCATCTGTGACAATAGAATTCGATTGCTCATTACATCGATCACAGTGTACTGTAATGGGAATAAGTTCGTCCTGATACTTTACTTCCAATTCTGTAATCTCCATCTGATTTTGAATGGCGCTTTCCACTTGAAGTTCTATTTCTGAAATCTTTTTCAACTCTTGATAAGGATAGACCGTCTTCTTTTCGATCGTTCGTCCTTCAAGTTCTTCTGGTTCTTCTTTATTCCACTCTCCAAACTCCCCAATCAGTTTTTGATCACTTCGATAAGGAAACATTTCTGGATTTTGACCTAAGGCATAATATTCATCACTATAGATGGTCTCTTCTTGATAGAACTTGTACTTGGTCTTTTCCATTCCTTCTTCTAGTTCACTATCCTCTATTGGGTGATCCACCTCCACCCAATCACTATAATCTGTATAATAGGTGGCTGCGAATACCGTCCTTGGAACGAGCGCCAGCAAAATAAAAACACTTAGTGCAAACTTACGCACTTCTATCACCTCAATTTCATTATCCGCCCTTCGATAAAAAAGTCTGCACAATGTTAGGCAAAGAAAAAAATCACTTTAATTGATTTTTTGTTATTTTTTTGGCGACAACCACCATTCGGCCATTCTTTTGAGAATATTCACAAGTAGAGAGCGTAATTAAGTCTTCATTAAATGTAGCGGTCTCTTCAATTGGATATAAGGATTGCGCTTTGATATTTTCAATATAGGTCCTATACTCTTCCTGACTAGTCGCATTATGAAATTTGTAATACTTAAAAACGGAATCGACGACACTATAAACTTTCGATAAAAAGACAGAAATAATCGTATATTCTTCTTTTGTAGTTAAAGTATAAAAAATGATCTTAGGATGTTCTTGGTAGAAAGATTCCTCTTGATATTTTACTAAATCATGAAACATCCGATCATCTTTCATATTGTGTCCATAGATGATCAGATTGCTATCACGGGGAGTTAACGTATTATTGGGATCTACAAAAATAGAGCCCCACTGATCGTCATTTTTATAAAAATCCCTTCGCAAATAATAGTCCACTTCTTTGGTATACATCACTGGATAATTAATGTTTGTACCTTCGATTTGAATCCATCCCATAAGATCAGAATTTTCTTTATAGAGTGATTGAATGCTCTTTTGTATAGGATCTTCTTCCTCTGTTCCTGGTAGAGGTTCCTGTTCTATTAATTGGGGTTGATGATTTTGGATATTCATAGAGAACGCATAACAACCTAAAAGAAAAATAGAAATAAGAAAAAACACCACTGATCTGGTCGTTTTTCCTCTTTGTATCCACTTGTTTTTCATCGATCAAGATCTACTCTTACTTGGCTTAATACCATATAGAAGTGATCCCATCATAAGCACTACGATACTAAGTAACGCTTTACTTGGATGAGTGATTCCTGTATCTGGGACTTCATCAATAGGAGTGTTCTTTAAAGCAATATCTCGATTCCACAATAGACTGCCATCAGCTCGATTCTCTGTTAGTGTCACTTTATACGGATCGATAATGATCGTAACAGTCTGTTCATAAGTTCCATCGTTTGCCCAATCAAAGTAAAACTTATATTCAATATTTTTTCCCTGCTTTACTGCATTCAACAATTTATCCGCATTGATACCAACATAATAATCTCCATCTGAATAATCTTCTGTCGAACCATCGCCAAATTTCACTTTGGCAGTATCACCTTTACTAGCTGGTGCACTGATATGAAAGCCAAGCCATGCATAACCACTTGGACGATTATTCTGTTCTGGTAAAGTATTGACTTTGATCTCTCCAAAACGCATTACCACATTCTGTGTTTCATTACCCGTAATATCTACAGAATAACCATCTTCTTTGTTCCATACAGAATCTGCATTAGAAATATCTTTTACTTGTCCGTAAAGTGGATTTGCAGCATGTACAAGTAAAACATTTGAACAAGTCAAGAAGACTGCTAGAGCAAATATTTTAATACATGATAACCAACGTTTCTTCATTTTTTTACCTCCTTCCAACACATTTAACTTCAGCATATTAAAAAATCTAGCCTTTCATTTGCTAATTTTTTATATACTTATTTATAGTATGATGATATTTTTTTCTTCCAATACAAAAATTTTTTAAAAAAATTTTTAAATACGGTTTCTCATATCGATTCATCTTATAACTACACTTTTAGTATGGATCATTTATTTTTTAAAATACAAAAATTTCCAAAAAAAAGAGCAAAAGCCCTTTTTATTATTTATTACTTGCTCAATATTTCTCTACCAACTTTTATTTATGAAAGTAAAAACATAACTGCTAAACATCCCATAAATGCAACGGTAATATTCAACCACAATACATGAACCATATTTTTTCCTTTAATAGTCAATTATTTTCACTCCTCATTTCTTGGTCTAAAGTTATAGTAAATAATACCAACTCCCGCTAGGATGAAAATACCTGCTGCTACCATTATCACAGTAGAAGTGTTAGATAAAGTATCTGGTACCTTTACTGCTTCTTCTTTTGTTTTTTCTCCTGTAGAAGAATTATAGTTTGGATCATAGGTTACAAAACCACGATTTAAATCAATTTTAACTTTTTGGATCGCAAAGTATTGACTAACTAATTTATTAGTTTCATCATTACAATATAACCAATCAAACCAATCAACAGAACTACCACCTATACCAACACCACATTCTAGGTCAGTTTCTATAGGATCCGATAACTCTCCAATAATTTCAAATCCATCTTTATCGAGTTTTAAATTTTGAAAATGATCTTGAAACCACCCATAAAAATTATCTTTATAATTAAATATCGTAGCCACTGCATCAAGTATATCACTTAGATAGAACTCACAGTAGTTATCTTTATTAACGCTTGCATCATAAATGATTGTTCCATCTTCAAGAGTAAACTTACATTGTCGTATGCTGTCGTTTATAGTGATACTGGTATCATCAGAGGTAACAGTTTGAATATCTCCATAAGCATATCTTTCCTTTAGAACATTGGCAATCTTATTCCATTTTTCTCCAACTGATAATGTTCCTGTAGAAGAACCATAGGTTGGATCATAAGTAACAAAGCCACGATTTAAATCAATTTTAACATGTTCAATTATAAAACTTTCCATTTCAATCTTTCCAGTGTCTTCGTTACAATACATTCTTGCAAACATATCATTAGTACCTATACCAGCAGTATTACAAGCATTACCTGTATCATAAGGCTCTGACGTCTTACCAGTTATTTCAAAGCCATCTTTATCAAAAGATAAAGTTGAATAGTTAATTAAAAACCAATCACCAAAATAGCGGCCGTAATCAAACATATCTCTGATTGCGTATATTATCTGAGATACAACACTTCCAGGTAGACCATCTTTATTATCCCCAACAATTGCGCCATCTTCTAGAGTAAATTTGACTTGCTCACCTTTTCCAAAATTGGAGGTTATGGTTATACTTTTATTATCAGAAGCAACACTGTATTCTCCAGCAGAATAAAGTTCTAGATCATCAGCAATCTTCTGCCATTTTTCCTCCACTGACAATGCTTCTACTCGGTTGATCCCTAAAAACAAAACAAGTGTTACCCCCAACATTAAATATTTTAGTGCTTTTTTCATTATTTTCCCTTCTTTCCTTTATTTTTACAATTTTATTATAAAGTTACAACCCCCCCCCTTGTCAATTTTTTGTCCACACAAAAAAACAAAACGTGAAAAAAAGTCAACAATTTTACAATGAGTTGACACCTGTTTTCATTCGTTCATTCTTCTTTTAATTATAGTAACCTCGATTATTCTTTTATATCTATTAAAATAAAAATAGCATCACCATTTAAAGTAATGCTATTAGTTTATAACATTTCATCAAGAATTAAACTCACCGTTTCTTGAAAGCAAAATAAAGATCTTTACCTATCTTTCTCTAAAATTCTTTGTCTTTTACAATTTAATTGTAATATTTCCTGTCACAATATCCTCTATATTTTTCAATAACAATCGTAAGAAACTACTTTTTTCAACATTTTCACGGACTGTAACATCCACTTCTTGCACGACGTTGTTTCCTTCCATGACCTTGGCTTTCCCTACAACATCTCCCACTTTGAGAGGAAGCGTTGGGGAATCGATCGTAAGTTTTATATCATAATTTTTATCACTTTCATCTTTTTTGCTTAAAATCGCGATATCTTGTACTAAAGTGACGTCAACTTTTTCTTTGTTTGCTTTATCAAGTGCAATCTGCCCTACCACTTCTCCTTGCTTTTTAAGTACCGTCACTTTATACAAATTGTAACCATAATCTAAAAGAGCCATGGCTTCACTGTTTCTTACTTTGCTCACCTCTTCTCCTAGAACAATGGCAATGAGGCGCATTCCTTGTTTTTTAGAAGTTGCAGCAAGACAGTAGAGCGCATTGTCGGTATGTCCTGTCTTCAATCCATCTGCACCTTCATAGAAACGAACTAATTTATTGGTATTCACTAACCAAAATTTATCAGGAGTATCTGTTCGTAAATAATCTTCATAGACACTCGAAAAATTCAAAATCTCTTCATGCTTCAACAACTCTTGGGCAATCATCGCAAGATCATAAGCAGTTGAATAGTGACCGTCCTCATCTAGTCCGGTAGAATTTTTAAAAACCGTGTTTTTGAGTCCTAGCGATTTTACCTTGTCATTCATCATCTTGACAAAGGCTTCTTCTGTTCCGGCAATACGCTCGGCCATCGCCACCGTTGCATCATTGGCACTAGCCATAGAAATACCTTTCATCAAATCACGAACACTCATCACTTCACCAGTCGCCAAGTAAATTTGGCTACCACCCATATCAGAAGCATTCTTACTTGCTGTAATTTTTTCATCCCATTTTAATTTTCCTTGTTCAATTTGTTCTAAAATGAGAATTTGCGCAACCATCTTTGTAAGAGAGGCCATGGGCAATTTCTCGTCTTTGTTTTTCTCAAATAAAATTCTTCCTGTACTCTGTTCAATCAAAATACCACTCTTGGCATTTGGTATTAATGAAGCATCCTCTGCATATACGGGAAGAAGATTCAAGCAAAGACATCCCACCAAAAGTAGCAAAATGAACTTTTTCATATCATCACTCCTATTTCAATTTTTATGAAATCAAACTTTCGTCTATGAACATTTATCGCCAATTTTTTTCATATTTTTTTTAATTTTGTGATACGATGGTATTAGTAAGGTGATGAAAATGAAAAAAAATGTCATAATTCCATTTCTATTTATTATTTTAGTAATCGGAGGTGGAATCATGTTTTGGCGGTCGCAACAAAATGACCAAGTGACGGAGCCGCAATCGAAATACACGAAAGAAGAACAAGAAAAATTGGATCTGTTGGATAACATTCAAGAAAAAATTGACTATTTCCAAATGGATGATCTAAATCGATATTTAGAGTATAAAAAAGGACATCCCAACCTTTCCGTACAGGATGTCGTAACCAGAGTCAACATCGGGCTCGATCAGCCGTATTATACCAACACGAAAGAGACTCCTTATTTAAATCAAATTTATTTACTTAGTAACAAATATTTATATATGCCTAGTGACTATGTTCCAGAGAACTTGGAGAGCATTGCAAGCAGTTGTGCAAGAAGTGGAATGCAACTTGTACAAGAAGCAAAAGAAGCATTTGAGGAACTCTGTCAGAAAGCAAAAGAAGATGGCTATGTAATTCGTGCGATGTCTAGTTACCGTAGTTATTCTTATCAAGAAGATTTATACAATCGTTATGTAGAACAGGATGGCCAAGAAGAAGCGGATACTTATTCCGCTAGACCTGGTTTTTCGGAGCATCAGACAGGACTTGTGGTCGATGTCGACAACAAGCAGATCGACTATACTGATTTTGAACAGACAAAAGAATTTAAGTGGATGCAAGAAAATGCACATCGTTTTGGATTTATATTACGATATCCTAAAGATAAAGAAGATATTACCGGCTATACTTATGAAGCATGGCATTATCGTTATGTGGGAGTCGATATTGCCACCTACATTCATGAACATCATATGACCTTTGATGAATACTATGTACAGTTTATTGAAGGTAAAAAATAATTTGTTCATCACGATCATTACTGGGTGCCCTAGATGGGCGCCTTTTTATGTGGTCGTTACTCTATTTCAAAGTACTCTTCGATTCCCTCGGGTGGCTCTTGATCACCCAAATAAAGGGTACAGAGCGTATCTCCAACTTGTATTTCATCATTTAACTGTTTTTTGATCATGATGCCTACTTTGGGATCGATTGAGTCTTCTTTCGTTTTTCTTCCGGCTCCTAACATTACTGATAATTCCCCCATTTTGAACGCATCGATGGCTTTTAAAATTCCTGCTTTGTGGGCAACAATATTTTGCTTTTTGGTGCTGATCTCAAGACGTGCCAAATCGCCGTGTTGCGCTTTCACAAACTCTAAAAATTTTTGATAGGCACTTCCATCCTGCAAAACCGTTTCTACTTCTTTTCGAGCTTGCGCAAGGGACAATTCCTTTCCCATGCTGACGATGTTGCTGGCCAATTCGATACAAAGTTCCGTCAAAACATTGTGTTCCTCATTTTTCAATATTCGAATCGCCTCTACGACCTCTAGACTATTTCCGATGGAATTTCCTAATGGGGTATTCATATCTGTAATCAAAGTACGTACTTCTTTGTGATAATGATCCCCAATCTTTTTCATCAATTCAGCAAGCTCTTCTGCTTCTTCTTTGGTTTTCATGAACGCACCTTCGCCAAATTTTACATCTAACAAGATTTTATCTGCTCCACCAGCAATTTTTTTGCTCATCACACTGACTGCAATCAAGGGAATAGATTCTACCGTACCCGTGACACTTCTCAATGCATAAATTTTTTTATCCATTGGTACCAAATCCGCCGTTTGATCCGCAATCGCAAGATGGATCTTTTGGACTTGATCGATCATCTCTTCCGGAGTTAAATCGGCTCGAAAGTCGGGAATGCTCTCTAGTTTATCAATGGTACCACCCGTGTGTCCTAAACCTCTTCCACTCATCTTAATAAATGAAACGCCACAAGAAGCAACAAGAGGTCCGATGACCATGGTGGTCTTATCCCCTACACCACCGGTAGAGTGTTTATCTACTTTGATTCCTTCAATTATCGAAAGATCCAACTGTTCTCCGCTTTGAATAAATAGATCTGTAAGATCCAAAATTTCTCTTTCGGTCATGCCATTAAGACAAATCGCCATCAAAAGCGCACTCATCTGGTAATCTGGAATGTTTCCATCTACATAGCCACCAAAAGATTTCGATAGTTCTTCTCTGGTAAGCTCTTGCCCTAGTCTTTTTTTGTTGATAATGTGATTCATTTTTGTTCTCCTTTATAATAATCTTCTTTGGTCGTCTGACGACTTCTTGCAATCGCAAGAGATGCTGCTGGAACGGATTCAGTAATGACGCTGCCTGCTGCGACCTGACTATTTTTTTCCACCGTGATTGGGGATATCAGTACACAGTTCGCTCCGATCGCTACTTGATCTTCAATTTTGGTTTGTTGCTTGATCTTCTTTTTGGCATCATAATTGGCAATCACCGTACCGGCTCCAATGTTGACTCCTGTTCCGATCTCGACATCTCCACCATAGAAAAGATGCTTGATATGGTTGTAATCTTGGATTGAAGCACTTTTTAGTTCCACAAAACTACCAATATGATTATTGTTTCCAATATAGGTATTCTCTCTAATATTCGTAAAGGGACCGATTTGATTGTGATCAGCAATCTCACACCCGGTAAGATTGGATTGAACAATGTAATTTTGATTGCCAATCTTCGCATCCGTAATTACGGTATTGCTATCGATCACGTTATCTTTTCCAATTGATACTGTTCCTCGGATAGAGACATTGGGATAGATCACTGTCCCTTCCCCAATCGTTACATTCTCATCAATATACGTATGGGCCAAATCGATAATGCGAACTCCTTTTCCCCATTTTTCTTCGTTCATATTTATCCCCTCCTATTATAAATAGTATATCACGTTCATTGACAAATGCGTGCAAATTCAAAAAAAATAGACAGTTTAGACTGTCTATCTGATTTTTTTATCAATAAGTTCGATCATCCTTTTAGGATCTTCAATCATCTTTTCGTGTAGAGAAGGTCGTTTCTTAAGTTCCTCAATAATTTCAATTTCTTCTCTAGCCATCTGAATCCCATAGGATGTCTCTTGTTCAGCAACAACATATTCGTCTTGTCCTAAAAAATAGTTGACATCGACGTGAAAGACTTTTGCTAAATCTAATAACGTTTCAAGTGTAGGAGTTCTTGTTCCTTTTTCGTAACAACAGATACTGACCTTTGTCACATTGATCAAGTCTCCTAATTCTTGTTGCGTCATTCCCTCCTTCTTTCGTAGTTCTTTCAATCTTTTTCCAAGGATCATAACTATCACCTCAATTATCCTAATACTGCTTGGACGTCTTCATTATAAATAATTGAGGTTCCCTTTTGTTTGAAATTAACTAATAGCAAATATCACTATTCTTTTTTCTTACTTGATAAAAAATTTACTTTTTCGGCAATCACTTCTAACTTCGAAATTTTTTTACCTTCCTGATTTTCGATCGTTCGTATTTGCAGGCGACCTCGAACTCCAATTAAATCTCCTTTATGGCAGTACTCAGTAGTATTCTGTGCAATATGTTCCCATAAAATACATTCAATAAAGTCGGTGTCATATAAACCTTCCATATTTTTGAAACTTCGTGGCACAGCAAGACAAACCGTCGTCACCTTCTTTCCGCCTTCAAGTTCTCTTAAGTCTGGATCATCGGTCAAACGACCCACTAAAACAAGCTGATTTAACATTATTTTCTCTCCTTTCTCTAGCACTATAACGCAAAAGAAGATCATTGACAAATGACCATTTTTTTTAAATAAAAATAAAATTGGGCACAAAAAAAGAAAATGCAGCATGCATTTTTTCTTTTTTTCGCATCGTTTGGTTTTATAAATTTCTTTTTAATAGTTGGTTCAGTTCTACCGCATATTCCATTGGAAGCTCTTGTCTAAATTTTTCTAAGAATCCTAAGACAATGAGTTCGGTAGCGCGTTCTTTGTCAATTCCACGGCTCATCAAATAGAATAACTTTTCTTCACTGATCTTGGAGACGGTAGCTTCGTGTTCAATGTTGCTGCTTTCGTTTTCGCAAATGTTGGTTGGAATTGTATCACTTTTGGAAATCTCATCTAAAATGAGCGTATCACATTTGACCATCGATTCACTGAATAATGCTTGCGGTTTGATATCTACTTTTCCTCGGTACGTAGCATTGCCACCATTTTTGGCAATACTTTTGGAAATGATGTTACTTTTGGTACGTTTTCCTAAGTGAATCATGCGAGCGCCCGTATCTTGTTGTTGATGATCGGTTGCCACACTGATCGTAATACAAGTACCGGATGCATCATCACCTTTTAGGATACAAGCTGGATATTTCATCGTCGTATGACTTCCGATGTTGCCATCAATCCACTCCATCGTTCCATGATCTTCGACAAGCGCTCGTTTCGTAACGAGATTATAGACGTTCGTCGCCCAATTTTGAATCGTGGAATAACGACACTTGCTGTTCTTACCGACATAGATTTCAACGACAGCGGCATGTAAACTCGAGTCGCTATAATTAGGAGCTGTACAACCTTCAATATAATGAAGTTCACTGTGATCGTCGACGATGATGAGCGTTCGTTCAAATTGGCCCATATTGCGACTATTGATGCGGAAATAACTTTGTAAAGGCCGATCTAATTTGGTATTTGGAGGAATATAGATGAAACTTCCACCACTGAATACGGCCCCATTGAGGGCAGCAAACTTATTGTCTTGATTGGAAACGATCTTGCCAAAATACTTTCGCACAAGATCGGGGTGGTTCTTCATCGCATCTTCAATAGAAGTAAAAATGACTTTTTTATCTTCTAGCTCTTTTAACATACTGTGATAGATGACTTCACTCTCATATTGCACACCCATGCCATCTAAGTGTTGCTCGCTCTCTAACACTCCTAGGCCCTGTAGCTCGTCTTTGATAGCGCAAGAAACATCATTCCAGTCATGCTTGATATCGCCTGCCTCTGTTTTATAGTAGATAATTTTAGAAAAATCCAGATCGATCGGGGGTCCAAAAGACGGAAGCTCTAGACGAGAAAAGTGGCGATAACTGGCAAGACGATATTCTAAAATCCAATCATCTTCTTGTTTCTGTTTGGAAATTTGTCGAATATGGTCTTCATTGATTCCAATAACCTCCATGTTATCACCACTTTTCTATCATTTAGACTTATTTCTTTATACCTACGGTTTTACCAGATAAAGTTTTTGCTGTTGCTTCAAACTGTTCATAACTCTTCTTATCTTCATGTTTTTTAGCTAAAAGGGCCATCTGCGCTTTGGCATAGCTTTCATCTTGAGGCGACTTTTCATACCAAGTATCTAACACACGAAGACGTTCATCAATCAAACCATCGCGATACAAGAAGGCATCGTTTGATGCAAGCACTTGCTTTTTGATATCGTCTAATGTGCAAGTAAAACGATTAAATTCTAACGTTTGTACTCTTGGCTCCACGACAAGACACACCCCTGATGAAAGTCCTTGCCCTTCCCGTAAGCTTACCAACTTGTCTTCCACTCTCTGTAGAACTGGTAGATCCTTTTCATCGGGACTGAAAAGATTGATCATTTGTCCTTGATTTTCATAAAGTACGACCCGTGGTGCATTCAAAAGTGATTGATCGCTAACTTCGTCATAAGCAACCAAGCGACCTTTGTCTTGATCCCATATACGTAGGATTGCAACTTTGATGTTTTCTGTTTTAAATTCCATTTTCTTTCTCCTCTTTCTTTGCTAAGATTTTTTTTATTGATTCAAATGGCAATAATGCACATTTTTTTCGATTTGGTTGTTTATAAGTTTCGTTGTAGACGATTAACTCCCCAAGTAGATCACTACGATAATCTTCTTCATTGATCATGTGTTCATAATTTTCGATGATCTCTTTGACTTCATCGACACTTTTCCCAATTAAAGTTTGGATCATGATCGAAGTCGCCGAAGTAGAGATGGCACAAGCTTCTCCATCGAAGCGAATATCTTCTACTTTCCCATCCGTGATCTTCATCATCACATCGATGTTGTCGATACAAGAATCGTTGTGGGTGTTTGCTTTCTCATAGTGCTCATCATCGACAAGACCTCTATTTATAGGATGTTGGTAATGCTCCAAAATGATTTCACGTCTTAGATTTGGATCCATTTTTTCACCTCTACAATATTATTTTAAATATATCTTTGCTTTTTTGCAAGACTTCAATTAATTTATCGATTTCTTCTTTGGTATTATAAAAATAAAAACTGATTCGACAAGTATTTTGTATCTTAAATTCGTCTTTTAAAATCTTGGCACAATGATTGCCTGCTCTTACACAGATATGATAGTGATTCAAATATACGGCGGCATCTTGACTAAATACTCCGTCGATGTTGAAGGCCACAATACCACCTTGGCTATCTTTATTATAGATGGTAATATTGTCTAATTGTTCTAGTTTCGAGATGGCATAGCGTTTTAATTCTAACTCGTATTGATGAATTTGATCCATGCCAATATTTAAAAGATAATCGATGGCACGTCCTAAGCCAATGACTTCGGCAATCGGTGGAGTTCCCGGTTCAAGTCTCGTTGGAAGATCTTTATATTCGATCGTTCCATCGGAAGAGAAAATGCTGTTCATTCCGCCACCAAAACATAGAGGACGCATCTTTTCTAACAATGCATATTTTCCATAGAGAACGCCGACACCTGTTGGTCCTAACATTTTGTGCCCTGAAAAAGCTAGGAAATCGATATTAAAACGTTCTACATCGACTGGAAGATGGGCCACACTTTGGGCACCATCGACGACAAAGTAGATCTGATGTTCTCTACACAACTTTCCAATTTCTTCTACTGGTCGAATATCTCCTACTACATTGGTAATATGGGCAAGCGCAATCACTTTAGTCTTCGGCGAAATCGCTTTTTCTACTGCTTCAAGTGTCAATTCGTGCTGTTCATTTAAAGGAATATAATGTACCTTAATACCAATATCTTTCGCAAGCTCCAACCATGGAAGAACATTGGAGGCATGTTCGGCTTTGGTAATTAGAACTTCGTCCCCTTTTTGTAATTGATATTTCATAAATCCAAAGGCGATCATATTGATGGACTCGGTAGCTCCTTTGGTAAAGATGATCTCACTTGATCTAGCAGCATGAAGCAATTTTTTTACTTTGTCACGAACTCCTTCATACATCTGATCCACTTTTTGGGAAATATCATAATCGCCCCGATGCGCATTGGCACTATAAGATGAATAGTATTCGACCATACTGTCGATTACACATTTTGGTTTGAGCGTCGTCGCCCCATTATCAAAATAGATCAAGTCTTTTTCTAACATCGGAAAATCTTGTCTGTTCATCTTGTCACCTCCTACTTTTCAATCATAAAGCGGAAAAACCAGTCATGCGTATCACGATCGACGGGATCATGATTCAACAAAAATCCTTCCAGTAACAATTCATAACATTTCTCTTTGGAAATTCCTCGACTCATCAAATAGAACAGTTCTTCTTCTTTAAATTGGCCTAGATAAGCTGCATGATTTGCTTCGACGTCATGATTTTCAATCAAAAGTTTTGGCTCAATTCTCGAATGACCTTTTTGCATCGTGAGAATCTTGTTATCTTGATTACATATACAGCCATGACTTGACTTAGGAATTCTTCCGGTGATGTCAAATAACAAATTCTGATCTTTAAGATTGACACCATGATTTTGAACGTTACTTTGGGTGTTGGACTTGGCATGATCAATCGTCATATGTAAAGCACTTGTTTTTCGGTTCATCGTACTGTAGTGATATTCTAAATTACTTTCTTCTCCGAGCAATCGCGCATCAATTTGATCCGTACAGTCCAATGCCAAATGATGGGTGCATAAAATGCTATTCTTTTTCAACTCATAATATAAAGTATTCTCGCTATTTTGGCTCTTGATCGATAAATCGAGCTTCTTTCCTTCTTCTATATGGAAGGTAAAGTTCGCAGTACTATCTGTCACTACCAGCAAAAGTTCTGCATCTTGTTGAACTTCGATCGTGTGCTCCTGCACCATTAAACCTGATTGTTCCAATTCGATTAAAATTTTATCTTTTACTACTGTTATTTTATTCATGAAGCTTCAACTCACTCATATCATTTACCCCATGATAACCATTTTTTTCAATTTCCAAGGCAAAATTCAAATCTCCGGTCTTTTCGATTTTTCCATTCATCATCATGTGGACAAAATCTGGTTTGATATATTCTAAAATTCTTGGATAGTGGGTAATCAAAAGAATAGAAGTCTTGGGATATTCGATACGATATTTTTGAATATTTTCGCAGACGATTTTTAAACTGTCAACATCTAGTCCTGAATCAATTTCATCTAAAATAATCAAAGAAGGTTTTAAAAGCTTCATCTGTAAGATTTCATTCTTTTTGCGCTCTCCGCCTGAAAAGCCTTGATTGATCGAACGATGGAGCATCTTCTCGTCCATATTGAGATCTTTGATGGCTTGGTCCATCTGTTGCAAGAAATCAAAAATTCCAATATGCGTTCCTTCTTTTTCTGACAGTGCGGTCCTTAAAAATTCACTGTTGCTGACGCCTTCGATACTCATTGGATTTTGCATCGCCAAAAAGATTCCACGTTTCGCACGCTCATCCGTCGATAAAGGAAGTAATGACTCTCCATTAAAGAAAATCTCACCACTTTCTAGCGTATAAGCGGGGTGCCCCATAAGCACTTTAGAAAGCGTACTCTTCCCTGTTCCGTTCGGTCCCATGATGGCATGAACCTCTCCTTCTTTGATCGTAAGAGAAAAATCATCCAACAATCTTTTTCCAGCAAGGCTCATCTTTAAATTCTTCATCTCTAACATCGTTCCACCTCTTATTCTTTTCTTTATTATAAGATTGTTGCTTCAAAAAAAATGTCTGGTTGTGGGAAATGTCTATATTTTACCACAAATTCAAAGAAAAATATAGTTTTATTTATATTTTCATTTTAATTATATCATAAATGCCGTATATATTTCACAAATGTCTTTCATAATAATATTGAATACTCGCTGTATTCACTTTAGACAATCGAATGATTGTTTTTTTTCTTAAAAGCCTCTATAATGAAATAGAGGTGGTATGATGAAAAAAGAAAGACAAAAGCAAGGCTTAATTTTAGGAATGGCGTTGTTATTCTTAGTTGTATTTGTCGTCTTTGGTGTCATTATCATCTTAGAAAAAAAGAATTTGATTTCATAAAGGAGATAACGATATGGACTGTATTTTTTGTAAAATTATTGCTGGAGAAATTCCGTCTTATACAGTATATGAAGATGAGGAGGTAAAAGTATTTCTAGATATTAATCCAAGTACCAACGGAGACTTGTTGTTGATTCCTAAAAAGCATTGTACAACCATCTTAGAAATTGATCCTGCTACATGGAAGCACATGTTGGAAGTAATTCAGATGCTCTATCCTAAATTAAAAGAAAAGCTCCATTGTGAAGGACTCACTATAGCGCAAAATAACGATTATGGGCAAGATATCAAACACTTTCACATTCATCTTACCCCAAGATATCCAGATGATTTACTAGCTCATCAATTCAACAAAGATCTACTTAAATCATTAGAAGAAGTTCATCAGATATTAACAGAAGCATAAATTTTAATAAAAAAGGCCCTAATCCTTAACGACGAATGGGGTCTTTTTCTATTGTTTTAGAACAGCGGTGATCAGCAGTTAAAGTGTAGCCAGCATCACAACTATATTCGGTAATGAGTGCGGTCCTTCTTCTACATACATACTCCCCTTCCATTCCTGGCGGGCAAGATCTTTTCTCTAAGGCCATGGTAGAAGAGTATATTCCTAAATCATTCCCATTGAGATCTTTAAAACTGTAATCACACCATAGACTTTCTCCAGTTGTTTTCTTAGGGCCTACGGATTCGATAGAAGCTGTATTATCCGGCAGGGTCGGATTCGGATAGCGATGATACTCTTCTAAAGTCTTGGCACAATAATACTCAATCGTCACATCCACTGCTTCATTACTTTGGCAATCATTATAATAGAAATTTACGGTATATCCTTCTGGACAGGCTTCTCTACTTGCAGCATCTTTATACTCTGTCATTTTACATTTGTTTCCAGAAAGCGTATAACCGCTTTCACAGGATAACTGTTCTACTTCTGGTTGTTCTTCTATCACTTCTTCAGGTAAAGCGGGCTCTTCTGGTGATGCTGGAACTTCTTCGATCGAAGGAAGACGATATTCTTCCGTTGTCACTTCAAGTGTACTGTTGGTATTAAAATTGAAGACCGAAGCGGCAATGGCAAAAGCAACGGCTAGACCAACCGTCATTCCATAGAGATGAAGATGAAAGAAGTTGATCAAGGCTTGAGATGCTTTACTAAAAATATTCCCCTTCACTTCATCGACGGCTTCTCCAAAAAACCAATGTAAAATAGGACGTTCTTTTTCTTTGAGCAATTGTTCACATTTGGTACATTCTCTATTATTCTTTTTATTTTTGGTTCCACAATTCCAACAATAAATTACTTTCTCTTTGTTTTTTTTCACGTTTTTCTTCCTCACTTTTTATCGTTTGATTGGCTCTTTTGTCACTGTTTTTGTACACGTATGATCATCGGTCAAAGTATAGCCTTCTTCGCAAGTATAGGTGATTATTTTTTCAACTGGCAAGCGACAAAAGGTATTGACTTCCACCGTTCCTGTAGGACAAGTATAATTTCGAAATGGAGGTCTAAAGAGACTGAATGTATGATCGGCATCGATTCCTTCATTAAAGTGATAAACACACCAATCACCTGGAGTAACTCCGTCCATTCCCACCGTAGATAATTCAACCGAAGTTAAAACATCATTCGCATACTTGCTCTCGTCATCTAAATACCCTAACGACTGGGCATATCTGATCATGTCTTCTTTTGACTTGCAACAACTGAGTTGCATATCTTTTTGGACCGTTTGAAAACATTCTCCCCCATCTAAGAAAGATCCTTCCGAACAACTTTCATTCACGATGGCAGCGACAGTCTCTACCTTCATACAACGGTTCCCCTCTAGTTGGTAGCCCTCTTCACAGACGAATTCTTCCCCGACTGGTGCATCTGGATTCGAACTGAGCTCTTCTTTTGGAGCAATCAAGTAAGTTTCATTGACTGTTTCGATATGATCAGGGGTATTAAAATGTAATAAAGAAGATCCAATCGCAAAAACTAAAGCCAGTCCTACCGTTGCACCATAAAGATGAATATGAAAGAAATTCATCAATGCCTGACAACCTTTACTAAAGAAATTGCCTTGAATCTCATCGACGGTCTCTCCAAATAACCAATGTAAAATAGGATGTTCTTGTTCTTTTAAATTCGCCTGACATTTCTCACATTTTTTATTGCTCTTTTTGTTTTTCATACCACAGTTCCAGCAATAGACAAAATCATTTTTCTTGGGCATTTTGAACCTCCTCATAATAGACAAACACTTTGATATCATCATCTGTCTGTTTAGGATCTGAAAGCATATAATAATTATTTTCTGTTTTATTGACTGAAAGGGTAATTTTATCTTCTTTCTTATAGGTCTCTTCTTCGATCATGGATCCATCTTCATGATAATAGGCAAGATGCAATTTTTCTACTCTATTGGGAACATAAAGTTGAACATCGACTTTGGATTCATTCTGGTCTTGATCTAAAAAGATATAATATTCTTCTGTCTTTTGGTTATATTTGACATCATAAATATCACTTTCTAATATTCTTAAACTATTTCCCATCGTCAAAACCATATAAATACCAATCGCAAAAACTCCAAGAACATAAAGCGCTTGAACAATCTTACTATCTGTAAAAATCTTGAGGGTAATGGCTTCATAAAATCTTTTGACCCAAGTCAAGATCGTAACTACAATAGAATTATTTTTATGCTTTTTTTCTTCTTCGGTAAACTTATAACCACACTTTTTACAATAGTTCGCTTTCTTCATATTGTGCTTTCCACATTCATGACACTTCATACTACCACTCCTTGTGTCTTAACTGCTTTCATTATAGTCTAAAAAAAGAAAAAAATCTATCTTTTTATGCTTGGAAATTGAATATCAAAGTACAAATTACATCTATCATAAAGAGCGTTACTAATAGACAAGTTACAGAATAAGGAATCTTTTGGATCCACTTCTCCATTTTCGGATGAATCACATAGACAAAGAAAAGACTTAAAAGTCCCCAGAGACAACTCATATCTAAAGCTACATATTTTCCTAAATGATAGCGATGAGAACGATAATCCCAAAAGATCGTATGAAAAAAGAATTCAATGAGCATGCCCCCAAGCCACTCTATCAGCGAAAGGACAATACTGACTGATAAAAAAATATAGATGGCCTTTTCTAAACGCGGAATTTTTTTATTTCTTAAGATCAATTTACTTAGCAAGAGAATCACTAAGACACCGATGCCATAGACTGGGGTCCATGGTCCATAGAGAATGCCACTACTTCCTCTATTTCCGGTAATTAAAAAACAAGCGCTCTCTAAAAGAAAGCCCAAAATAGAATAAGTGAAAAACGTATTGATATAGTAGAACATATCATCACCATTATTAGATTATCCAAGTTTTTTGAAACTATCAAAAAGAGTGCCTTAGGCACTCCCACTAACAAGCAATTGCTGCTCCTAAAATAATAGCTAATAAGATATATAAAACAATGATGATAATATAGCCAGTTCCGCCAGATTGGCAGTTTGAAATTTCTGTATTATTTTGACAAGACATCGTTACACCTCCTTAATTTTTTTAGATATAAGCACCTAGAATGATTACTAGTAAAATAAACAATACTAAAACGATTGCTGATGAAGATACATAATTACCCATAATTTCTCCTCCTTCTTTTATGGTATTCACATTATTTTATGGTGTGAGATGCTATTGTGTGCCATATGTTTTTGATTTTTTCCACAAATTATTGATTAAAAAATAAAACTTTGTTATGATAGAATTACGTATTTTTAAAGGAGGATATTACATGAAAAAAATACTAATATGTCTATGCTTGGCACTTCTTTTCATTACGGGTTGTGGAAAAGTACCAAAACTAGAGAATGGTCAAGAGGCTGTTGTCACATTGAAAAGTGGTGATATTTCGATCGATCAACTTTACAACGAATTAAAGAACAAATATGCAGTAAGTATTTTGGTCGATATGATCGATACCGAGATTTTAAATGAAAAATATGAGACAACAGATGAAGAAAAGGAGGATATCGACTCCAAAGTTGCTCAAATCAAAGCTCAGTATGACAACGATCAAACACAATTTTTAACTGCAATCCAACAATACTTTGGCGTTCAAAACGAAGAGGAATTACGCGAACTTCTTGCACTCGACTATAAACGTGGACTTGCGATCGATGATTATGTTGAGAGTTTAATTACGGATGATGAGATCGATCAATATTATCAAGAAACCGTCGTTGGTGATATGTTGGTACGCCATATCCTAATCAAACCTGTCACCAATACAAGTATGACAACAGATGAAAAAGCAGCCGCTGAAGAGGAAGCATTGGCCAAAGCTAAAGAAGTGATCACAAAACTTAAGAACGGAGAAGACTTTGCCGAACTTGCGAAACAATATTCAGAAGACGAAGGTACAAAAGAGAATGGTGGTAGTTTAGGATACATCAATCGTAACAGTAACATGGTGGAAGAATTTATGGATGCTGCTATCAGTCTTGAAGTTGGAAAGTATACGGTCGAACCTGTAAAAAGTTCTTATGGATACCATATCATCTTAAAAGAAGAGCAAAAAGATAAACCAAAGTTAGATGCCATTAAAGACGATATTATCGATACATTGCGAGATGAAAAATTAGAGAATGATTCTTCTTTACAATATCAAGCTTTAATCGAATTACGTAAAGAATATAAAATGGAAATTCAAGATGATGAATTGAAGAGTCAATACAATACACTTATGAACAACTTGATGACTTCAAGCAATTAAAAATATGCTTCACAAAAAGCATATTTTTTTATTACTATGTTTCTTTTAGGGCATAGAGAATGGTGTTCCCTTGGTCTAAAAGCACCTCATACTCCTCTTGCTCTTCAAGATAACTGACCAGTGGTAAACCTTTGTCTAACAAAAACATATCGAATTGATAGCGATCTAAGATCTTGCGATAATCACTTTCCAAAATACTTAAGTGATAGTAATCCTGATAATTATATTTGGAATACATGTCTGCTCGCCCATCGATAAATACGGGAATATCTCGATAGATCAAATAACCACCATAATCATAGTAATTATATAGTTTTTGAGGATGTTTTTGCTTGATAATTTCAATAAATTTTTCAGGAACAACTGGCGTAAATAACTCGATTGGTCGCCATGGAATAGACGCGACGAGAAAGAATACGGAAAAGGCAAATAAAAGTCTGGCTGTAAATAATGATACCGGAGTTTCATTTACATAATCAAAAATGATGAAGCCACTGACTAGATAGAACAAAGGCCAAAAGCGAATGCTCTTTAAGGATAAAAAGGCAAACATTGCAAGCAAGATTCCATCTAATAACTGCAATTTACGTGGACTCTTAAAGATTAGAAACAAGACGATCGCAAAATAGGCAAAGATGGCAAGGTTGTTCAATTTATTGGGATTCGTTGCCTGCCATTCCGCAATCGTGCTGAGCATGAGACCATCCTGCATATTTAAATACGGATAAGATAAAAGTTTAAGACCTTGAGGATTGAGGATGATCCCAACGATTGACAATAGTCCCACGGTCAGATACTTTCGTCGTTGCTTCAAAGTAAATGGCTTCGCTTCTAATTTGCCTAAAGAACAATTGAAAAGGCCAATAAAGAAAAACGTAAAGCATAGAATGTAAATCAAGTTGGAAGATCCACCATGGAAATTGGCCCAAAGAATCGCGATCAAGGGCAACAGATAGATCTTCTTAGAATCTTCATGTTTGGCAAGATCAAAAAGTAATCCTAAAGAAAGTACAAGGAAGAAATAACTGATCAAATGCGGTCTTGGTAGAAGGCCTACGGATAAAAAAATGAGCGCTAAAATGAAATAAAACATGGTAAAACGAATATTTTTGAGCATCTTAGAACGGTTCGCCCCAAAGAGAAGCAACAAAGTCCCTAGGAAAAAGAAAGTACAGAAGATGATTGGATGTAGGGATCCAAAAAGTTGTTGAAATCCATAGAGCAATATTTCACTCAACCATTCATGGGCCATCCAAGATAGATGTTGGCTACTGGCGTACCAAGAGAAAATATCATGATCTAAGATCACGTGGTGTTTGACCATGTAAGACCCTGCTTTGATATGCCACCAGTAATCGTTGCCAAGATGAATCCACTGAATACTTAGAAAAGTAATGGCAACAATAAATAGCAATAAGATTAGTTCTTTGTAATGTTTCTTCCACCAAGGAAGGCTCTTATTCTTCTTCATAGGTAAATCCTTTCTGGTACATCTTTTGGCGTACTTTATACTCTAGTTCCTGTCCTGTGTATTTCTTTTTTAATTTTTCGTATAATTTCTCTTGCTCTTTTTTTCGCAAGTCAAGATCATCTTTAAAAGTAGTATGTGCAAGTTCTTCTTGAATTAATGCTTTAGGATAACCTTGAGTAATCAAGTCCATCATAATTTTTTGCTTTAAGATCTGATTACTTTTATTATGATTCATCTTTTGCTTTTTATAAATCAATTTCGCTATTCGCTCTTGAAGTGTTTCAGGAGAAATCTCTTGCAAGGCTTCTTCGATCAGATTTCGCTCGATTCCTTTTTTTTCTAATTCACTTCTGATTTTCAAAGGGCCATGCAACGTACATAAAAGAGCATCCTGTACATAAGCGTGCGCAAAAGTTTGATCGTTGAGATAACCTTGCGTTATCAATTTTGAAGTGGCAAAATCAATATTTGGCTGGCTGTACCCTCTTCTTTTTAAGTAGTCTGCCATTTCTTTTACACTACGTAAGCGAACTTTGAGATACTTGAGGGCATCATAATACGCCTGTTGTTCAACGTTTTCTTTTTGTAATTGATCTTTTTGCTCTTCGGAAATTTCTTTGTGGAGTAAAAGATCATACTTTAAAATCAAATCTTCAAAGACAACCAACTCTTCTTGATCTTCCAATTTGAGTTTATATTGCCCATTCTTTAACTTTTGGAACGTCTCAATCTTCATATCGATCACCTACTTTTATTATAGCAGAAAAAAAGAAAAAATCATGATTGACTTTTTCTTACTTTGACATAACCTTCCGCAATTTCTTCTAGGGCCCTTCCGATATTCTTTTTACACAAATACATTTTTTCTGGCATTTGGTAATGCTCGGTCCTCGTCATCTCTTTGCTACGTCTCGCAGAAATATGAACCAATTCATATTTCGAATCGACAATATTTAAAAGCTTGTCAATTGAAGGATAAATCACTTGTATCACACTCCCTATTTTAAGGATATCTTGAATTGGCATCAGATGCAAGCGTTCTCCTTTTATTTGACAAAAATTTACATCACTTAGACATTAAAAAACCTATGCTTTATTTTCGCATAGGCTTTCGTTTACATTCTTAGAATTGGCGAACTAATTTACGTCTTAACGCAATAGCTCCACCAAGACCAACAAGTGTAAGAGCACCAATTGCTAATAGGTTAATATCAGAAGTGTCAGGGTTTTCAAGTTTAACAACTTTAGCATAAAGAGCTGTTTCATCACTAATATTTTCAAAATCAAAAGCTTCTGTCAATTCTTCATCTGTATAATAGCCTTCTACTTCATAAGCTTCAGGATCAAGGCCTAATCCTTCTAACACTTGTACGCTAATTAAAGTAATATTTTCTTCATCAGTAAAGTCTGCATCTTCTGGTACATAAACCTTTACTGTTTTGCCATCTACGGTAACATCGATGGTATAGTAAACAGCAACGATTCCCGTATTAAATTTCTCATCAACACCTGTTTCTTCAATCGTTCCTTTGACATAAGATAATACAGCATCTTCTTTCGTTGTACCACTTATACCGTTTTGTCCTGGAGCAACTTTCGTTACTTTTCCACTGACGATATCTACTTCAGCATCGTTCTCTACGCCTGCATAAGAAGTTTCATCGCCTTCTGCAGAAGCGTATAAGTTTGTAACCGTTGCACCATCTACTGTGATAGATGATGAATCCATTTTACCACGATTAACTGCTTGTAACACTTTGATTGTTCCACCATTGGCATATACTTCTGCTTTGCCAGTATAACCGTTTGAGCCACCACCTGTTACATAGTCAATTGTGTTTGTGTAAGTTTTAGCAATCGTTACAGTAGCACTTCCAGTGTAAGAGTAAGATTCTCCACCACCAAAGACATCCGTAACGCTACCACCGTTAATATTTATCGTGGCCATATCAACTTGGGTAACGGTAGTTCCAGCTTCAGCAGCTTCCAATGTAAGATGTTCAGTGTCACGATCAGTGTCTTCTGCTCCTGCTACATCAAAATAAGCTGCTCCACCGCCGGCAATGAAGTCTACCGTACCATCGTTTAAAGTGATTTCTGATTCAAAAACATAACTCTTGTGTAAGCCGCCACCGAAAATTCCATGTAACTTACCACCATTCATCGTAATGTTAGACCAAACTATTGTATCGCTATTGTGCATACCACCAAATACAGTAGTAGCTTCATCAACTAGAACTTCTCCTCCTTCCCAAGATATTTTGGTTTTTCCTTCAGTATCATCTTTGTCGATGACAATTGCTATACCATTGGCAAAGAAAAGCTTATGTGTTTCATCATAACAAGGTTTGCCTTCTTCTGCCTTAGCGCTGCACATGTTATTATCTGTCGTATATGTAAGTTCTTCCGCATTTACAATGGGACTCATACTGACACAAAGTGCAAAAGCTAATAGTACACTTAAGATTTTTTTCATAATTTTCTCCTTTCCTTTCGTGATATAATTCCTTATCTATTATATCTAGTTTTAGTATACCTTAATTCACCTAAAACGTCAAGACTCTTAGATCCAATTCAACACCCTAAAATGATGTTTAATTTTATTCTTGACCAAAAAAACAAAATATCTTTTATTTACAAGTTTTTTGACATATTTATTTACACTATATTTACAGATCGTAAAGAGGCTATTTTTACAAGAAAAAAGAGCTTCCAAAGAAGCCTTATCTAAATTGACAACATGATCCACATTGTACGTTCGTACAAGTATTTTCTTCTGAGCAAGAATATGCTGGACGATAAGTATGTCTATAGATGTGATGATTGATCACTTTCGTATGAATTGGGCATACATGAGGTACTTCGTGTACGATGGTCTTATGAATACATCTTTGTTGTACTGGAGATTCGATTGGTCGACTGCAGCAGCCTCCCATCATTTCCATAGATCCTCCATCCATCATTGGCATAGCCATCATGTTCATGTCATTTTCCATCGCATCATTGCGACAACACGTTTCGTTCATTTCCATTCCACGTGACATACATTCTTCATTTCGAAACATTTTTCTTTCCTCCTATCTACCCTATCTTATGTACCCTAGGTTTTTAGGTCTATAAATTTCGCCCAGAATTCTATATTTTTTCATCAGGAATAAGCGCACAAAAAAACTATTTTTGCAAATAGTTTAAAAAGGCAATTTCATGTTTCCGTTGGTCATCTGTTTCATCATCTTTTTCATCTGTTCAAACTGTTCTAGAAGACGGTTGACTTCTTGCACTGAAAGACCACAACCTTTTGCAATTCTCGTCTTGCGACTGGCTTTGATGATTTCAGGATTACGCCGTTCTTTAGGAGTCATTGATAAGATGATGGCTTCGACGTGTGATAGCTGTTTTGGATCAATGTTGATGTTGGTCAAGCCCATCTTTTTAGCTCCCGGAAGTAGTTTGAGCAAGTTTTCTAAAGGTCCTAACTTTTTGATTTGTTTCATCTGATTTAGAAAATCTTCAAGATCGAATTTTCCGTTTTTCATTTTCTTCGCGGCATTCATCGCTTCTTCTTGATCGATTACTTCTTCTGCTTTTTCAACAATCGATAAAATATCTCCCATGCCTAGAATACGACCGGCCATCCGTTCTGGGTCGAAAGCTTCAAGTCCATCGAGTTTTTCGCTCACACCAACTAATTTGATTGGGACATTGGTCAAATGGCGAACGGAAAGTGCCACACCACCTCTTGTATCTCCATCCAACTTGGTTAAGATCACTCCAGTTAAAGATAGTTGATTGTGAAAGCCTTGGATTACATTGATTGCATCTTGTCCCATCATCGAATCGATCACCAACAGGATCTCTTGGGGTTTGATTACCTGTTCTAGACGAAGCAACTCTCGCATTAATTCTTCATCGATATGTAACCGACCGGCAGTATCGATCAAGATGTAATCGTAACCCTTTTCTTTAGCATAAGCAAGCGCATTTTGAGCAATCTGCACTGGGTCTTTCTTGCCCTCTTCATAGACTTCAATCCCAAGCTGTTTGCCGATTTGTTTCAACTGATCGATGGCTGCTGGACGATAGACATCTCCAGCTACCAACAATGGCTTTTTATTGTGCTTTTTACGAAGAAAGTTGGCAAGTTTTCCAATGGTCGTTGTTTTACCACTTCCTTGCAATCCTACCAACATCAAAATAGCAGGATGCCCACTGGTGTTGAGGGGTGCACTTTCTCCACCCAAGAGTTCTGTGAGTTCATCTTTTACAATCTTGACGAATAATTCGCCTGGTTTCAAAGATCTTTGCACTTCTTCTCCAAGGGCTTTTTGTTTAACATTATTGGTAAATTCTTTCACTACTTGGTAGTTGACATCGGCTTCTAAAAGCGCAAGACGAATCTCGCGCATCATATCGCCAATGTTTTCTTCCGTTATTTTTCCATAGCCTTTCATCTTGTGAATGGCATTTTGAAGGCGATCGCCTAAACTTTCAAACATTCTTTCATCACCTGTTCTTTATTATACAATAGAAATTTAAGATGCGTTAGTACTTTTTGTATTTCCGTTCCAGGTCGTCGCGACATTACAGTTGCCACTGCTTGGTGCAGGAGATGGCATTTCCATTTTGACAATCAAAGGAATCTGGAAGGCTCCTCCAAAGGCAAGACAAGTTCCAGACTGCAAACTTTTTTGCTTTTCGACGATTTCTTCACTGATGTTTGGCACCATTTTTTTAATATAGTCGACATCCATTGGATGGTTGATTTTGAAAATCAAAAAGTTAGAGCACTGAGAAATAACTGTATCCGATAATTCTACGGGTCGTTGAGAAATGAGTCCTAACAACAATCCATACTTACGTCCCTCTTTGGCTACTCGATCAAAGATGTTATATCCTAAGAGATAGCGATCCCGATCATTTTGAATATAGCGATGCGCTTCTTCGATAATGATGTGGAAAGGAATCGATGCTCTATTTTTTAATCCTTTGGTAAATTCAAATAACAATCTCGTAAAAACCTTCGTAATCGTTTTTGCCAAATCATCGTCCACGTCATCTAAATTGATGTTGATGATCTGATATTTTTGATTATCTTGAACGATGAGGGATGAAATATATTGTTCCGCCGTCATAAAATGGTCCATTTCAAAAAATTTAGCATTCGTACTCGTGATGAGGGTATGCAGTTTTACTTTAAGCGTTACGGCATTGGCATAAGTATTTTCATTTCGTAGCCAACCTTCACTGATCAAAGCAAAATTCAAGGCTTTTTCTAAATCCTTCAAAGTATAATAGACATTTCCCTGCGGTTCATAGTTGTCGTATTCATCTTTGATAAAACTTGTCACATACTCCGTCAAGAGGACACTTTCAGTAAATTGACCGTTGGAATCGACGAGAAAACATTCTCTAAATTTACGGACATAGCCAATTCCTTGAATAGGGGCTTCTAAATTAAATTCATCAGTCGAACAGCTCGCTAGAATAGAGAAAATATCATTACGTTTGTTAGGAGCGGTCTGATTCGTATAAAGTGTCGTCATGATGGCCTTGGCAATTAAATGATTTTTATAATTTTTGGCTTTGGTGTCATCTTCCGCAAAAATACGCGCTAACTTCAACATTCTTTCAATGATTGGTAATTGTGCATGTTCCGTCGCAGTCAATAAGAGTGCAAGATCCGTCACATCCAATAACCAAACGGGAATTTTTAACTGTTCTCCAATATGATCGGTCAAGTTGGTCGTATAGAATTTATAGTGAAAATTGGGGTTAATTGAACTTAAATCTTTGAAAGCATTATAATATTCGCCTGAGGAATCGAATAGCAAAAGATTTGAACGGAAAGGGAACAAACGCTGATCTTTGAACATGTTCTGAATGACTCTTGCGATTCCACAACTTTTTCCACTTCCACTGTTACCAAAGATTGCAAAATGATTACTGAAAAAAGCATTGACATTCATATAGATCGGATGATCATTATAGAAGGGGCTCACTCCTAACAACATATTCCCATCTTTGTTCTCTCCCACAATATAAGGAATTTCTTCAGGTGTAATGAGCCGAACACTCGCATCCAAAGAAGGTTTTCTTATGACGCCTCCCAACAGACGATTGCCCACAAATTCCCCTAAAAAGCGAACTGTGACAATATTTTCTTTCAAATCGTCGACTTCTCCTAAAATTTTCTTTTCTTGATCTTCAAAAATGACATGTAAGTTCATCAAGTTCACAGACAACTTTTCGGTTTCTTTGAGCTTAATTTCTGCATTTTGATCACTGATATAGACAATTTTATCAAACATAGCTTTTCCCCTTCTCTTTTTATAATAGATCGATCAACTTCGATTTTAATTCCTCTGTGATATGTCCATCAAGTAACTTCAATATTTGTTCCCGTCTTTTATATAATTGAAGTTTCTCTTCTAACTCCTCTAATTTTTTTTCTATCAATTTTAATTGGCCATAAACGGCATTGCGACTGACTTGATCATTTTCTGCCATTTCACTAAGAGATAAATTATTAAAATAATAATCTTCAAAATAATGTTGTTGTTTATCTGTCAACAATTCTTGATAACAATCATAGAGATTATTCAAGTATAACGTTTTATCCATCATGATCACCAGAATAAATTAAAGAGTATAATTCCTAAAAGTACAATTCCAACAGCAGTATAACAAATAGTAAATCCCCTTCTCTTATAGATCGTGTAATTGTTATATGCCATTGCGAACATTTCTAAGCCAACCGCCAACTGTAAATAGATTAAGAACTTTTTGTTGACCAAATAAGAAATCAATAAGATCACGATTGCAACCGTTAAAATTAGTTGCGCATAAATTCCTATTTTGCTTGGTTCTTTCTTCTTTTTCTTAGTTACGCTCTTTAATTCTTTGTGTACTTTATTTTTCATTTTTTACCTCCTACATCATATCTTTAAATAGTCCATAAATATATTTTTCAATATCGAACGTTTGAAGATCTTCTTTGCGCTCTCCTAGCCCAATATATTTGACAGGAATATTCACTTCTTCTTTGATTGCTAAAACGATGCCACCTTTGGCTGTTCCATCGAGTTTCGTCAATACAATTCCGGTGATGTTCGTAATTTCTTTGAAGCTTTTCGCTTGACTGATTCCGTTTTGACCCGTTGTCGCATCTATGATGAGTAAGGTCTCATGGGGAGCACCTTCGATTTTAGAGGCGATGACTTTGTTGATCTTCTCTAGTTCCTTCATGAGGTTCACTTTATTTTGAAGACGTCCGGCGGTATCGATCAAAACGACATCGTGGTGCTCGCTGAGGGCTTTCTCTAGCCCATCGAAAACGACACTGGCTGGATCGCTTCCTTCTTCTTTGGTAATAAAATCAACGCCTGCTCGAACACTCCATTCTTCTAACTGCGCACTTGCCCCTGCTCGAAAGGTATCTCCTGCAACCAAGAGCACTTTCTTTCCTTCTTCTTTCAACTTCCAAGCGAGTTTCCCAATGGTCGTAGTTTTCCCTACTCCATTGACCCCGACAAATAAGATGACCGTTGGAGCAGCACTTGCAAAATGAATAGAACTCGATAAGACATCATCATTGACATAGATAATGAACAATTCATCAACGATCACTTCTTTTAAGTATTCAGTATCCTCAATTTTTTCCTTTCTAACACGATCTCTTAGACGTTCCATAAACTCCATGACCGTATTAACACCAATATCTGCCATAATCAAGATCTCTTCTAATTCTTCAAAATAAGCTTCTGTAACTTTATGATATTTATTCGTCAAATTGGCAAGTTTAGAGACAAAAGATTCTCTTGATTTACTAAGACCTTTTTCATAAATCTTGACATTCTTTTTTTCCACAGATTCAGTGGATTGTTCATCTTCTTTTCCTAACACCGTTGCTTCTTGTTTTTGAAACATATTTTTTATCTTGTTAAATAATCCCATTGTTTTCACCTAGTATCATTATAACAAACAAAAAGAGAAAAAAAAAGAGCAGTAAGAAAATTACTGAATTCATGTTTCAAATATTTTTTTATCTGTAACAAAACCTCTTGATCTTTTTGCAAGTTGTTGTTGCATCTTTTATCATTTCCCTTTATAATATTGGTACAAAGAAAGGAGTGCGTATCACTCATGGTTATTAAACCAAATCAAGTGTTTATTGGATCTATCAGACGCTGTACAAAATATGAGCCATTTTATATCCTATCTTGTAGTACCAATACAGAAAAAATAGAACGTTGGCAAGATGCCTATTCATGTCACTATGATACTCGATCAGTTCCTTATAAAGAACGGGCGATCTTAATTCAAGTAGAAGGAGGGTTTGTGGATGTTGATCGTTTAAAGACCATCTTTGATGAGCTAAAGTTGAAAAAGGCAATGCAAAGAAAACCAGATCAAAAACAATCTCTTGGACGTTTGGTCATACCGACAAAAGCACATGGTGTAAAAAGTTTATTTGTCGATGTCGATTCACTAGAACCTTACCATTACGAAGATCCTCAAAAAGAGGTACCAGTGGTATATTTAAAAAAAGCAAGAAAAAATTCTCAACGGAACGATCAAAAGTAAAATGTAATCTAGAAAACATCGTAAGATGTTTTTTTATAGAAAAAAGCAAGTGTTCTATCGTTAGACACTTGCAAAATATGCGCTTCGTTTTAGGCAATACACTTTCGATGTTGTTGGCCCTTTAGAGCGTTGTTCTTTTTTGTAATACAATAGATGCGTCAATAAAAGAATAGACAAAATCAAATATTTGTAGTATAATTCTAGAAGTCAGTTGTTTTACTATAAAAAACAAATACAAGAAAGGAGTTATTATGAATATTACAAAACCAATTGAAACAAAAATTATTGTTTTAGGCGGTTTAGGTGAAGTCGGAAAAAACATGTATTGTGTAATGCATGGAAACGAAATTGTTATTATTGATGCGGGAGTTAGTTT
>CANPXY010000004.1 GCA_947587115.1 uncultured Bacilli bacterium | reverse complement strand
AAAAGGAAAGCGATGTATCCACATCCACCTGATGCGCGAATAGCCATAGGTCCAAAGCCAAAGATAGAGTTATTATGGTTTTTAAGTGGATACTTCGTGTATTCACTTTTTATATTTAATGGAGGTGTAACTATCGCGAATACGAAGAATAACATGGCAATCAACGAACAGATTCGAGCAAAAGAGGTTCTTTTAATTGGACCTAATGGAGAACAAGTAGGAGTGAAGTCCATTCAAGATGCTCTAACCCTTGCCAACTATGCGGGACTCGATTTGGTTTTGATGAATCCAAATGGAACTCCGCCTGTATGCAAGATCATGGATTACAACAAGTATCGGTATGAGAAGAACAAGAAGGAAAAAGAGGCCTTAAAAAAACAACGGGCCAGCATGTCAGAACTTAAAGAATACCGTCTATCTCCAGTAATCGACGTCGGAGATTTTGAAACAAAACTTCGCAACGTGAAAAAGTATCTCGAAAAAGGAGATAAGATCAAGTTGTCGATTCGCTTTAAAGGTCGTCAGATGGCGCATACCGATTTGGGCCGTGACGTTTTAGTGCGTTTTGCAGATCGTCTTACCGATATTGCAGAGATCGAACAACAACCTAAGCTCGATGGTAGAACGATGACAATGTTATTAACACCGAAAAAAGAAAAATAGAAGGAGGAAAGAAAATGCCAAAATTAAAGACACACAAAGGTAGTAAAAAAGTGTTCAAAGTAAGAAAAGGTGGATCTATCAGTATTGGACGTCCAGGAAGTCGTCATAATACCGGTAGTAAACCAAGCAAATACAATAGAAAGAATCGTAAGGGAAGCCAACTTAGTAGTGCAGACAAAGCCAGATTAAAAAATATTATTTAATCTTAAAAATATGAAGGAGGAATTAACATGGCAAGAGTAAAAAATGGCGTTACAACCAAAGCCCGTCATAAAAAAGTATTAAAACAAGCAAAGGGATACTTTGGAAGTAAACATCGATTATATAAGACTGCGAAAGAACAGTTAATGCATTCTGGACAATACGCATATCGTGATAGAAAGCAAAAGAAAAGAGATTTTAGAAAGTTATGGATTACCCGTATCAATGCGGCATGTCGTGAAAACGAAATCAGTTATTCTCGCTTTATTGAGGGACTAACAAAAGCTGGGGTTGAGATCAATCGTAAGATGTTAAGTGAGATCGCCATCAGTGATCCAAAAGCTTTCAGTGATCTTGTAGAGATTGCTAAAGAAGGTAAAGCCGGAAAAAAGACGAAGGCTGTATTAGAGACCAAAGGGGTTACCGTAGTCAAAGCATCTCTTCCAAAAAAGGAAGAAGAGAAGAAGCCAGCAGCTAAGAAAGAAGCAAAAAAAGAAGAAGTAAAAGCAGAAGGTCAAGACCTTAGCAAATTGACGGTTGCTGAACTTAGAGCAATGGCCAAAGAAAAAGGAATTGAAGGAACTTCAACGATGAAGAAAGCAGATTTACTTGCTGCTTTAAAATAAACATATTCGTGAATTGATTTTCCAAGTGCCAAAAGGTGGAAGATTTTAGAAGCGAGTAGACGAATAACGAAAAGGAGAAAAAAGATATGTCAGTTGTATCAATGAATTATTTATTAGAAGCTGGTGTTCACTTCGGACACCAAAAGAGAAGATGGAATCCAAAGATGAAGGAGTACATCTATACGACGAGAGATGATATTTATATCATCGATTTACAAAAAACCGTAAAGAAAATTGAAGAAGCTTATGACAAGATGAAAGAAATCGCCGAAAATGGTGGTAAATTCTTGTTCGTCGGAACGAAGAAACAAGCACAGGAAGCAGCAGAAGAGTCTGCTCTTCGTACCGATATGTATTTCGTCAACGAACGTTGGTTAGGTGGAACACTTACTAATTTTAAGACCATCAAATCTCGTGTAAGACGTCTTGAAGAAATCGAAAAGATGGAAGAAGATGGAACTTTTGATTTACTTCCAAAGAAAGAAGTTATCAAAATTAGAAAAGAATACGATAAACTTAACAAGTACCTTCGTGGTATTCGCAATATGAAGAAGATCCCTGAAGCACTTGTGATCGTAGATCCTAGAAAAGAAGAAATCGCCATCAAAGAAGCTCGTATTTTGAACATTCCAGTATTTGGAATTGTCGATACGAACTGTGATCCTGATATGGTGGATTATGTCATTCCAGGAAATGACGATGCAGTACGTTCTGTCAAATTACTTATTGGGGTTTTGACCAATGCGATCGCAGAAGTTAATGGAAATGAAATGATCGATTATCTAAGCGAAGAAGATAAAGCAAAAGGAAATAAACCTAGCAAGAAAGAAGAAAAAGAAGAAGTAAAAGCTACTGAAGAAGTAGTAGAAAAAGTAGCCGTACAAGAAGAAGCTGCTCAGAATGAAGAAGTAGTTTTGGTAGAAGCTCCTAAAAAAGAAGAAGGGCAAGACCTTAGCAAATTGACGGTTGCTGAACTTAAAGCAATGGCCAAAGAAAAGGGAATTGAAGGCTATTCTAAATTAAAGAAAAACGAACTTGTTGATGCTTTAAAATAAAAACGATTAAGGAGAATAAAATATGTTTAGTGCAAGTGATATCAAAGATTTAAGAGAAAGAACGGGAGCAGGAATGCTCGATTGTAAGAAGGCTTTGCAAGAGACAAATGGTGATATTGAAAAAGCGATCGACTGGTTACGTGAAAAAGGAATCAGTAAGGCCGCTAAAAAAGAAAGCCGTATTGCTGCTGAAGGACTTTGTGTAACTTTAGAAAAAGACAACACAGCAGTTCTTGTCGAAGTCAATTGTGAGACTGATTTCGTAGCTAAAAACGAAGAATTTAAAAACTTTATCCATCTACTAGCAGAAGCAATTTTAAATAACGATGTTACAACGAATGAAGATGTTTTAGCACTTTCCGTTGAAGGAGAAACGATCGAAAGTAAACTCATCAACTTAACTGCAAAGATTGGTGAAAAGATCAGTTTCCGTCGCTTTGTGAAAGTAGCCAAAGAGGGTCATCAAGTATTTGGACAATACTTGCATATGGGTGGTAAGATTGGAACCGTTGTAGTTTTAGAAAATACAACAGAAGAAGTAGCGAAGGACGTTGCTATGCACGTTGCTGCCATGAGTCCAGTCTGTGTTTTACGCGAAGAGGTTCCTCAAGACATGTTAGAAAGAGAATCTCATATCATCAAAGAGCAAGTAATGAATGAAGGAAAACCAGAAGAAATTGCTGAAAAAATGGTGCAAGGACGTTTGAACAAGTTCTATAAAGAAGTATGTTTAAGTGAACAAGCCTTCATCAAAGATCCTGATATGAATGTTGAAACTTACGTTAAAAACAACGGCGGTAAGATTATCTCTATGGTACGTTTCGCTGTTGGTGAAGGAATCGAAAAGAAACAAGAAGATTTCGCTAGCGAAGTTATGAAACAAATTAAGGGAGAATAATATTACAGAAATAGAAGTGGCAATAGTAGATGATTGCTGCTTTTTTTGTAAGAAAAATCAAACTCCGTGAATCAAGACAAATAATTGTCTTTTTCTTTGGTTCGTGTTAGAATAAAGGCAGAGGTGACGAAATGAAATTTTTAAAAACGCTATGTGCAAGTATCTTGTCGATTTTGTTATTTATTGTTCTATTTGGCAGTATTATTTTATGGAATGCGGAATATCATTTATCTTCTACAGCCATAAAGGAAACGGTAAAAGAAGTCGATGTAAAAGATTTTTTAGAAGAGAATTTAACTACGACGAATGAGGATGATCAAACCGTAGTAGAAGAGTTATACCAGTTAGCAGAAGAAGTTGGGGTAAAGGAAGAGACGGTCGATGAATTTTTAAATTCGGATGCCATTAAAGAAGCGGTCGGCAACATTGCTGGAAATATTACTGAAAGTCTTGTGACCGGCGAAGTAAGGGATTTAATGACGGTCGATGAGTGGAATCAACTTATTGAAACGGCCTTTGATCAAATCAACGAAAAATTAGATTTAAATATTGAAGAAGAAGAAAAACAAGAGTTGATTCATGAAGTGCAAAAAGTTACGGTCCCTGTTATTGAAGAAATGCCTACGACAGAAATTGTAACTGAAGAGTTTTCCCAAACAGAACTTACAAAGGTACAATTCGTCTTTGGCAGTGAAATGAAGATGATCATCGTCGGTAGTCTTGCAGTTATACTCGTATTGATTTTCTTGCTTAAGCGTAAAGAGAAGAGTTGGCTTTTATATGTAGGTACTCCTCTTATGATTTTGAGCTTGGTATTGTTGGTGTTCGGCTTAGGAGTTCCGATGATTGCAAGAATCGTCGATTTCGAAGGAGCTTTGTTTGATGTCGTAGTTTCCAATCTCAAGTCGACGCTCTTAATCAGTGGCGCAGTCTTATTGGTTCTTGCCATCATTTGTTTTGTGTTTTATGGTATTGGTTCTAAAAAAGAAGAAAAAAATACCAAAGAAGAAGCAGTTTTGTGATAGAATAGTAATAGAATATAGGAGGATGTGAAAATATGAACGAAGATATTAGTAGAGTTGTCAAAGATAAAATGACGAAGGCTATTGAAAATTTGGAACATCGTTTTACTACGGTGCGCGCAGGGAGAGCAAATCCATCTAGCCTCGATGGAGTAGTGGTGCCTTATTACGGAGTGGATACTCCTTTAAAGCAGTTGGCAACCATTTCAGTACCAGAAGCTCGTCAACTTTTGATCAAACCGTTTGATCGCAGTTGCCTTGCGGCAATAGAAAAAGCAATTTTAGGCTCTAACTTGGGGTATACACCAAATAATGATGGAGAAAGTGTTCGCATCATTATTCCGGTACTTACGGAAGAGCGTCGAAAAGAGTTGATCAAACAAGTGAAAGCCATCGCGGAAGAAAGCAAAGTGGCGATTCGTAATATTCGTCAAGATGCCAATAAAGAAATTGAAAAATTAGAACTTCCTGAGGACGAAGAAAAGGGCAAGATGAAAGACGTACAAGATTTAGTAAATGATTACAATAAAAAGATTGAGGACCTTTTAAAAGAAAAAGAGGAAGAACTCATGACGGTATAGGATATATCAATATATCCTTTTTTTGTTTGACAGAAGAGTTCACTTGTGGTAAAATAGCGGCTAAGTTTGTAAGAAACACCGGGGCATTTTGTATTTTTGACTATATTTTAAGGATTACAAGCCAAAATATGTTATAATAATATCGAAGTAGTAAAATTACATTGCATTAGGAGGGTTTTATGCAGAAGTTTACATTTAATTTTGGAGAAGGTCTTTCTCCTGACAAAACATATGTAGTAAGTCGAAAAGGAAGTAAAGAAAAAGAGCAACAACGTATATCGTTGTTAAAAAAGCATGTCAAAAGTCAAAAAAAGGTGCAAGAGATCATCCAAGATATTGAAAAGAATCATAATTGGTCTTGGTATCGAGAAATGTTTGATCGCAACAAAGACAATTTAGATCTATTGGCATTGACTTATCGCCGTGATACTAAAATTACTTATCAGGAAATGTTTAATCGAGCAACAGAAATGGCTAAGAGTTTAAGAACTATGGGTATAAAAAAGGGAATGAATATTCCAATGTGTGCTGCCAATACGCCAGAGATGGTTGAGGTGCTTTTAGCAATCAGTATGGTGGGAGCAAGATTTACCATGTTTGGTGACGATTTTGATCCTGATTATATTCGTGAAATTGTAGCGCGTTGTGGCAATCCCGTATTATTTATCGCCTCAGATGATAAGTATGGAAAAATTAAAGATCTACTCGATGACTTTCATTTTCAAAACAAGTTGGTCATCTCTCTTGCAGACTCTTTAAAAGATGGAAAAGATGCGTTTGCTAAATGGGATGATGAATTCTATCGTTTTGAAAATAAAGTGCCTGCTTTCAAGAGACGTGATCCTAATATTTTATCGATGGATGAATTCTTAAAATATGGAAGTATGTATAGAGGAGAAGTGGTCGATAAAACAGTAAAACTTGATGATATTTTTGCAACCACGTTCAGTAGTGGCTCAACGAAATCTGGTCGACCAAAAGCGATCGTTCACACCAATCGCAGTTTCGTTACGATGGCTCGTTTCCATGATACCGATATTTCAGGATTACCAGAGATGCGTAATATGATTTCTCTTGCGCATATTCCACCACATTCAAATACCGATTTGATCACTTGTATTTCCGATGTATTCTCACAAAAATGTGCCGTAGCTTGTGAACCGATTTATGATGAGAAATTCTTTGCTAAATCGCTTCTTATCAATCAAGCAGATTATGTGGCTGCACCTACTAGTATGTGGATTCAGGGATTGAAAGATTTCCGCAGTAAATCAGAATATCAAGAGTTCGATTTGTCGTTCCTTAAATTGCCTGCTGCCGTAGGGGAACCAATGTCACCAGGAGAAGAGAAATTTATTAATCGTGAGTTGAAGAAACAAAAGGCTGGAACGAAAAAACTTCCGTTCCCATTAGCGCCAGTCAAGGTTTCCTTTGGTGGAGGAGACTGCGAACATGGAGGATTGTACTTTACGTTGTTTAAACAACTTCGTGAGATGATCACTTTCCCTAAAGAAGATTATGGTCTAAAGCCTTTCCAATCAGTCGAAGTGAGTGCGCTTCGTCCGGATGGAACCGAATGTGACTTCTACGAATTAGGACGATTAGTAGCCAACTCTCCTGGAACGATGCAATATTATGATCACAATGAAGAAGCTACTAAAAAGTTCTTTATCCAAGATGCTTATGGTAAAACATGGGCCGATCACTCTGTATGGGGTTACATCAATCGCTTTGGTAATCCGCTCATGAAAGGTCGTATGGGAGATGAATTCACTTTATCCAATGGTGTGCAAGTGCCAACGTTTATCATTGCTGATGAGATTTTAAAAGATACAAAAAATATCATGTCTTGTAGTGTAGCTAATGTCAAAGATGAACACGGCGAAGAAATTCCTGTAGCGCATATTGAATTGCAGCCAGATAAAAAACTTTCAGAGGCCAATGCTTTAATGAGTGCAGAAAATCGTCTTCAAAGTAATCTTCCATGTGAGTTGGCGAACAAAGTAGTCTATCGTGTTCACTCTTATGAAGAAGGTTTTCCTCTTACTGGATGCCGCAAGAGAAAACATTTGGCTCTAGAAGAAGAAGGATTGACCGATGCTTGTGTCAAACCATACATTTATGAAGTTTTTGAAGCGCCAGGAATGAGGACATGTGTTTACTATGATCGACCTTACAAAAGTCATCATGAACTTGAAAATAAAGGGGCTTATGTGAAAAAATAAGAGAAACGTCAACTGGGACGTTTTTTTCTTTTCATATTTTTCTAGTCGTGGTACAATGAAAATAGAGAATGGATGTGGTGTTATGAACGCAGGACTTTTCTTTCCTTTATGTTGTCTATTTTTCAGTATTCTTTTAAATATCGTCTATTTTTCAAAATCTAGGATTGATACGTTTGAAAATTATCTATACCGCTATTTAGTTGTAGGAAATTTAGTGGCATTACTGATGGAATTTGCTTGTACTTATGTATCCTATCATTATAATGAAATCTTAAGTCCCATTGTCTTAAAATTTTATCTCGTCATTTTATTGTCTTGGATTATTGTCTTTACAATTTACCTAGTCTATGTTGCGCGAGAAAAGAAACCGATTCATATGTTGTTTTGGTCGATCTTTTTCTTGATTATGGCATTTTTCATTGCTCTATCACCCATTGACTTTGAAATTGCAAAATATGGACCTATTGTCTCTGGGTGGGGCGTCAATATTATTTATATTGTCAGTTTACTATTTGGCTTTATTTGGATTTTGAACATGATCTTTAATTTTCGACGATTGAAAAGTAAAAAATATATTCCGATTGTAATTTATTCTATTTTAGGACTCATCATCATGGCCGTTCAAAATTTGAATCCAGGGTTATTGTTGATTACTCCCGTCGAGACGCTCGTCACTTTTATCATGTATTTTACGATTGAAAATCCAGATAAAAAGATGATCGATCAGTTGGAACTTGCCAAGAATACTGCAGAAAAAGCCAATCGAGCCAAGAGCGATTTCTTATCCAGTATGTCTCATGAGATCAGAACGCCGTTAAATGCTATCATGGGGTTGAGTGAACATATTATGACTTTTAAAGATCAAGTGCCACAAGAAGTTCGTGAGGATAGCGAAGATATTTTAAATGCCTCTCGAACATTGGTCGATATCGTCGGCAATATTCTTGATATCAATCGTATTGAAAGTAATAAAATCGAAATTATTGAAACGACCTATCACCCACGACAAGAGATCGAGAGTCTCCTTAAAGTTTTAAAAACTCGCATTGGAGAAAAGCCAATTACTTTTCAACAGTCGTTGGCAGAAGATTTACCAGAGGAACTCTATGGAGATAAAATTCATGTCAAACAGATCATCACCAATTTGGTAACGAATGCCATCAAATATACAGAAGAGGGAGAGATCAACTTTACGGTCAAATGCATCAATCAAAATGATCAGTGTCTGTTGTTGATCAGTGTTCAAGATACCGGACGAGGCATCAAAGCGGAAAATATTGAAAAGTTATTTCATAAATTTGAGCGATTAGATGTCGAACGTAATACGACGACGGAAGGAACCGGTTTAGGACTTGCGATCACGAAAAGTTTAGTGGAGATGTTAGGTGGAACGATCAACGTGCAAAGTCAGTTTGGTAAAGGATCTTTGTTCATGGTGCAACTACCACAGAAAATCAGTCAGTTAACTGCTCCTTCGGTTCAAGATACGACGCAAGTGATCCCGACGATTCAGGGCAAGAAAAAAATCTTGATTGTCGATGATAATAAATTGAATATCAAAGTGGCCAAGATTGCGCTTCAAGATTTTGATTTTGAAATCGATGAATGTTTATCGGGAAAAGAGGCCATCGATCAAATTAAGAAGGGTGCGACATACGACTTAATTTTGATGGATATCATGATGCCAGAAATGAGTGGTAAAGAAGCCTTACAGCATTTAAAAGAAGATCCAAATTTTAAGGTTCCTGTACTTGCTGTCACTGCGGATGTGGAAGCAGGTGCCAAAGAAAAATACTTAGAGCAAGGCTTTGTTGACTATATTGGCAAACCATTTAGTAAAGTTCAAATTCAAGAGAAATTAGAAAAAATATTTGGCAAAATGTAAATAATGTGTTATAATATACACGTATTTTGAAAAGCAATGATTAGGAAGTAGTAATAAGGAAATATCTTACAAGAGAGATCCAGCTGGTGGAACGGATCAAGAGAAATACTTATGAATTCACCCTATAGTTCCTATTTTTAGGCGTTTTTCGCGTTAAGAATTAGAGATAGAGCAATCTATGAATTAAGGTGGTAACACGGTATTTCGTCCTTAGAAATATCGTGTTTTTGTTTAAAGGAGGAAATTATGAATCTAGAAGAAAAGATTGAAAATTTAAGACAACAGTTGGAAGCAGATTTAGCTATCATCAACACGACGGCCGATATTGGGACTCTTCGAGTAAAATATTTAGGAAAAAAGGGGCTCATCACCGATCTTACCAAAGATATGGCAACACTATCTGATGAAGAGAAAAAAAAGGTTGGAGCGCTCGCCAATGCTTTTAAAGGCGAGGTAGCAGGGCGTATTCAGGTTTTGGAAGAGATGTTCAAAGCGAAAGAATTAGAAGAAAAGTTGAAGAAAGACAAGATTGATCCAACTTTACCAGGAAGAACATTTAAGATTGGGAGTAAGCATCCTCTTACCAAAGTAAGAGAAGAAGTCGAATCGTTATTTGTATCGATGGGTTATGACGTAGTAAGTGGTCCTGAAGTAGAAGAAGATCACTATAACTTTGAACTTTTGAATTTGCCGAAGGAACATCCAGCGCGCGATGCCCAAGATTCTTTTTACATTACTGAAGAATTGTTGCTTCGCAGTCAAACTTCTCCTGTGCAAGCAAGAACGATGTTAAAAAATGAGAAGAAAGAGCCAATTCGTATCATCTGTCCTGGAAAAGTATATCGTCGTGATGCGGACGATGCGACCCATTCTCATCAGTTTGGGCAAATCGAAGGTCTTGTCGTTGGAGAGAATATTTCTCTAGCTGACTTGAAAGGAACGCTCGATGTCTTTGCCAAACGACTCTTCGGAGAAGAGCGAACCATTCGTTTTCGACCAAGTTATTTCCCGTTTACCGAACCAAGTTATGAAGTCGATATCTCTTGTTTTAAATGTGGTGGAGCAGGCTGCAACATCTGTAAAAATACTGGATGGATCGAGATTTTAGGTTCAGGAATGGTACATCCAAACGTCCTTAATGCCTGCGGATATGATGCCAAGAAATACACGGGCTTTGCTTTTGGAATTGGAATTGAACGTGTGGCCATGTTAAAATACGGAATCAGTGATATTCGTGATCTATATACCAATGACGTTCGGTTCTTAGAGACGTACGATCGGGTGGAAGGAGATAAGTAAGATGAAAATCAGTAGAAATTTTATCAATGATTATATAACACTTCCTCAAGAAGTTTCCATTCATGAAATTGCGGAAGCCATGACGAAAGTAGGAAACGAATATGAAAGTGCAGGGAAACTTTCGAGCGCTACCAATATTGTCATCGGGTATGTGAAAGAGTGTGTGGATCATCCAGACAGCGATCATTTGCATGTATGTCAAGTGGAACTTGCTAATAACGAGGTTCGGCAAATTGTCTGTGGTGCTCCCAATGTTCGAAGTGGGATTAAAGTGATGGTTGCACTTCCTGGAGCAACCTTACCTGGTGGCATTGAAATTAAAAAAGGGGTCATTCGTGGACAAGAATCTAATGGTATGATCTGTTCTTTAGGTGAACTTGGCATTGAATCTAAATATCAAAGTGAAGAAGATAAAACAGGAATTCATGTATTAGAAGATGATGCACCACTTGGAATGGACGCCCTTGCTTACATGAATTATGATGATGAAGTGATCGATTTTGAACTTACCAGCAATCGAAGTGACTTGATGAGTATGCTTGGTATGGCCTATGAAATGGGTGCCATCTATCATCTTAAAGTGACGGAGCCACAGGAAGAAGTCGAAAACGAAAGTGGAGACGCGCACGATGAGATCTCTATTCATGTTGAAACAGAAAACTGTCCTGTGTATTTGGCAAGAGTCGTTAAGAACGTTCAAATTATGCCTAGTCCTAAATGGATGCAGGCACGTCTCATGGCTTCCGGAGTTCGTCCGATCAACAATGTCGTCGATATTTCTAATTATGTCATGTTAGAGTATGGCCAACCGCTTCACTTTTTCGATGGAGATCGTCTTGGCAATGAAATTCATGTTCGCATGGCGAAAGACGGAGAAGAATTTACGACACTCGATGGTCAGAAAAGGGTACTTACACACGAGAATATTGTGATTGCAGATAAAGAACAGCCTGTATGTCTTGCCGGCGTCATGGGTGGTCTAAATACCGAAGTAGAAGAAGATACGAAGACGGTTGTCATTGAAAGTGCCATCTTTTCTCCTTACTGTATTCGCCGTACCGCAAGATCAATTTTACGCAGTGAGGCAAGTAGCCGTTTTGAAAAGGGACTTGATCCTGTCCGGACTTATCAAGCCATCAATCGAGCTTGTTATTTGTTAGAGAAATATGCGGGTGCTACGGTCATCAAAGGAATTGTCGCCCACGATACACTTTCCAAAGAACAAAAAGTGATTTCTATTACGAAAGAAAAAATCAATCGTGTTTTGGGGACCTCTTTATCGATGGAAGAGATCGTCGACGTTTTTGAACGGTTGGCTTTTGCTACCGAAGTACAGGATGATACAATAACCGTAACGGTTCCAACTAGACGACTAGATATTTCCATCGAAGAAGATTTGATCGAAGAAGTTGGGCGCATTCATGGTATTGACATGGTTCAAGGAACGCTTCCTTTCTCCAACAAACCAGGAACATATGAGGGTAAATATCTGAAAGAAAAAGAGATCAAAGCTCGTTTCGAGGCACTTGGATTAAGTGAAATTACGACTTATTCTTTGACGAGCCCAGAACATTTAAAAGAGTTTACTTTCGATACTTTTACACCTATTGAAATGCGAGATCCTTTATCTTATGATCATAAAGTGATGCGTTACAGTCTTTTGCCATCCCTTCTTCAAGTAGCGGACTATAATCTATCAAGAATGAATAAAGATTTTGCATTTTATGAAATCAGTGACAGTTATTATCTAGAGGACGAAGTTGTTAAAACGAAGACTTTTGCCGCAGGTATTTTAACTGGAAAGGTCAATGAAAATCTTTGGCAGCATCATGAGATCGACATCGATTTCTATTATGTGAAAGGAATTATTGAAAACTTGCTTTCTTATCTTGGCCTAGGAAATCGTTATCATTTTGAACTAGGGGAATTACCTTGTGAATTCCATCCTTATCAAAGTGCAGTCTTAATGCTTGATCGAGATATCATTGGCTATCTAGGTATGGTGCATCCAAAAATCTCCAAAGTACCACTTTATGTATTTGAAATCGATCTTGACTATATCTTTGATAAACAAATCCGTGGGATTAAAGACCGAGAAATTTCTAAATATCCTTCTATTCAAAAAGATGTGGCATTTATTCTCGATGAAGATCTTTTGGCCAGTGATATCATCAAAAGCATGCAGAAAGCTGGAGGTAAATTATTAAAAACAGTTGAAGTGTTTGACCTCTATCATGGAGAACATGTAGAACAAGGCAAGAAATCTTTGGCATTTCGTTTAACCTTTCAAGAAATGATGCGAACACTTCAAGAAGAAGAAGTCATGCAAATCTTCAACAAAATTATTCAAACAATAGAAAAAGAGTATCAAGCTGAATTACGTGATAAATAATTAAGGGGGTAAAATCATGCAAATTCAAGAGTTTATAGATTTATTACAACAACAAAAATCGATGAGCTTAGAGGAACGTCAAGTGGCGATTGCTAAAGCTCAGGTTGGAACGCCTGAAGAGAGAAAAAAAGCAGTAGAACGTTTACAGGCCCATTATTTACCGTTGACAGTTCTATATTTAGAAGCATATCATACTGCTTTTCCGGACCAGCTTCAAAATGAGGACGATGCATTCGAGATTCTTATCGATGGATTCTTACTTCTTTCGCAATCGCTAGAAGAATATTTAAATAAGGTCTATGCTTCTTTTCGCTCTTATTATAAACGGACGATCGAATCTAGAATCAACGAATTAAAAAAAGATGCATCTAAAGCAGTGGAGGTCGTTCCAATTTCTTCAGAAGAGCTTCCTTATACTGTCGATATACAAAGTTATTTTTATGATCATGCCATCGATAAAGTCTGGGATGATATCGATGTTGAAGTTTCCAAGATGAAAGGAGCGCAACGCTCGTTGTTCGAACGTCGTTATGGTTTCCAAGGCAGGCAGCCAGAAAAAGTTGTTACCATCTCACAAGAACTACATTGTAGTCAACGTCAACTTGATAATTTCCGTCAACATGGATTACAAGAATTGAGAGAAAATGTTGATTGTAGTGATCGAGAACTCGTCTATCGTTACTTTAATCAAAGAAAAGTAATTAAATAAAAAAGAATCATTCGTTTGATTCTTTTTCTTTGGCTTGATCTACTTTGTTTTTGATGATTTCTAGCATTTTTTGTTTCATGTCTTCGTCGGCACCTTCCCAAATTAACTCTAAAAAGACTCCCATACCAGGAAGAGTGAGTTCATCTTGTTCTTTAATGCTCTCTTCGATGGCACTTTTTAAGGCCTCATAATCATCTCCCTGAAAATTATTAATTATGTGTTTTCTAATATCAATTTCCATATTTATCATCCTTTCTATTTTATTGTGTTATTCTTCTTGCTATTTTATACAAATTTACGAAGGTTTTACATAACACAACCGCTCTTCATTGACAATGGGGGAGTGTGTGAATTATAATAAAAGTAGAAAATAAGGAGGAACAAAAATGACAAAGGAACAGAAAAAACAACTCTATGGTTTTGGATTACCTATTATATTAGGTACAATTTTGTTACTAGGAGTAAGTTATGCATGGTTCCAATTAACTTTAAATGGAACTAAAACCAATGTTTTACAAGTAGAGTCATTATCGTTAGAACTGGATGATGAAAAAAGTGTAGGAATCGATGGTGATGGTATTGTACCAATGTTAGATGAAGTAGGGCTTGAACAAGATCCTTATAGGTTTACCTTAATAAACAAAGGGAATATCGATAGTGATTATACAATCTATTTAGATGATGTAGACTTATTAGTTGGAGAAACTAAATTACCAGATACAGTCATCAAATACAATTTAACGAGAGATGAAAATCAACTATTCATAAGAAAGTTATCAGAGTCCGTTGTAAATGGTAAAAGAGTTTTAGATACCGGAAGAATAGGTGCAGGAGAAAGTTATGTGTATGATCTTCGAATGTGGATTGATTATGACGCAACAAAAGACCAAGCAGCAGGAAAAACCTTCCGAGGAAAAATCCATGCAGAGGCACAACAAGTGATTGAACAGCCACCAACACCAGAAGAGTGTTTTGCATTTGATGGAAAAGGAACAATTACAAAGTATTTATGTGGTCCAGAGATTGAAAAAAATGGAAGTATTGGAACGAATGACAATAGTCCAATTGGAAGAATAATAAGTGATGTGGTCATTCCAAAAAAAATTCGGGGAGTTGATGTAGTAAATATTGGATACTCTAGTGAAGAGTGTGAAAGTAATGAGCGTTGTCAAATGGGTTATTATCCTTTTTCGTTCCAAGGAGAAGGTTATGGTATTACAAGTGTTGTTATACCTGATGGAATAAAAGTGATCGGAAGTGGTGCTTTTTCTTCTAATCAATTAACGAATATAATAATACCAGAAGGAGTTACAGAAATAGGAGGTAGTGCTTTTAGTTATAATCAATTAACAACTGTAACTATTCCGGAAAATGTTACAACAATAGGTGGATCGGCTTTTGCATACAATAAGTTAACTAGTATAACACTCCCTTCTACACTTACGACAATAGGATGGTATGTTTTTATAGATAATCAATTAACAACTGTAACTATTCCTGAAAATGTTACAACAATAGAGGGTTCTGCTTTTTCTTCTAATCGATTAACAAATATAATCATACCAGAAAGAGTTACAAAGATAGGTAGTGCTGCTTTTTCTGGCAATAAATTAACAACTATCATAATTCCTAAAAGTGTTACAACAATAGATGAATATGCTTTTAGTGGAAATCAATTAACAACTGTAACTTTGCCATCTAGCGTCACGAAAGTAGGTGCTGAAGCCTTTGGTAATAATAATCTAACTAATGTTATAATCAAAGGAAAAAGTAGTCCTGCTGATTTTGAAAGTTATGGAACAAATACGAGTTATAACGCAGATGCTAGTCCTTTCGGCAGCAAATATGGATCTTCTGGTTGGCTTGAAGGCAGCAACTGTGAAACTCACTATGAAGCAAATAAAGACAATGCTTCCCAGTATTGGGGAGATGAAACTAACCCATGTATTCACTGGGAACCATAATATTTTACTAGGAGAAATCCTAGTTTTTTGTTATAATAGTTTTGGTGATCTTATGAAACAAGAAAACATTCGTAATTTTTCGATCATCGCGCATATCGATCATGGAAAGAGTACTTTGGCTGATCGAATTTTAGAAGTTACTGGTGCTCTTGAAAAGCGAGAGATGAAAGATCAGATTTTAGATAATATGGATCTGGAACGAGAACGCGGGATTACGATTAAATTGAATGCGGTACAACTCACTTATCATTATAAAGATGAAGACTATTATTTGAATTTAATTGATACACCGGGGCATGTCGATTTTACTTATGAAGTTTCCCGCAGTTTAGCGGCATGTGAAGGCGCAATCTTGGTAGTTGATGCTGCTCAAGGGATTGAAGCACAGACGTTGGCAAATTTATATTTGGCGATGGAACATGACTTAAAAGTAATACCAGTCATCAACAAGATCGATTTACCTAATGCGGACGTTGAAAAAGTAAAGCAAGAGCTCATGACTTCGTTCGGTTTTAAGGAAGATGAAATTTTGCTTACGAGCGCTAAGAACGGGATTGGGATTGAAGCTTTAGTAGAGCGTATCATCGAAGTAATACCACCACCGAAGGGAAATGTTCGTGAACCGTTACAAGCACTGATCTTTGATAGTGTGTTTGATCCTTATCGCGGCGTTGTAATATTGGTCCGTATTGTCAATGGGGAAGTGAAAGTAGGAGATACGATCTTGATGATGGAGACTGCAGCCACCTATGAGGTTGTGGCTCTTGGAATCAGCACGCCTAAGGATCAGAAAGTACAAAAGTTAAGTACAGGAGAAGTAGGATATCTTTTTGCTAGCATCAAGAGTATTTCAGATGTCAAGGTGGGCGATACGATCACTTTACGAGATCATTCATGTAAAGAGCCGCTTCCCGGCTATCAACCTATGAAATCGATGGTCTACTGTGGACTTTATCCGATCGAATCAAACAAATATGAAGATTTGAAGGAAGCTTTAGAAAAATTGAAATTAAATGATGCTTCGTTGGTATTTGAGCCGGAAACTTCTAAAGCTTTGGGATTTGGATTTCGAACGGGCTTCTTAGGTCTATTACATATGGATATTATTGAGGAACGTATCGAACGGGAATTCAAGATCGATTTGATTGCGACTAGTCCTTCGGTTGTCTACGAGGTCGAGCTTACCGATGGATCGATTCTCATGATTGATGCGCCAACCAAAATGCCGGATCGATCTTTGATTAAAGAAGTTCGTGAACCTTATGTCAAAGCCAGCATTTATGCTCCAGTGGAATACATCGGTTCCATTATGGAACTATGTCAAGATAAGCGGGGACTTTATCGTTCGATGGATTATATCGATGCGACTCGTGTGGTCATCTACTATGAGATGCCACTTTCTGAAATCGTCTACGATTTCTTTGATAAACTTAAATCTTATACCAAGGGATATGCATCTTTTGATTATGAGTTTATCGGTAATAAAAAAAGTGATTTGGTAAAGATGGATATTTTAATGAATGGGGATGTGGTTGATGCTTTAAGTACGATCGTTCACAAAGACTTTGCTTATAAACGAGGAAAGATCGTCGTTGAACATTTAAAAGAAATTATTCCAAGACAGATGTTTGAAGTACCGATTCAAGCAGCGATTGGAACGCACGTCATTGCTCGAAGTGACATTAAAGCCTTACGCAAAAATGTGTTGGCAAAATGTTATGGTGGCGATGTGACAAGAAAGAAAAAATTATTAGAAAAACAAAAAGAAGGAAAAAAACGAATGAAGAGAATTGGTAGTGTTGAAGTGCCACAGGAAGCATTCTTATCGGTTCTCTCCATGGATGAAAAATAGAAAAGAGGATATTATGAATAAAATTAAAAATTTTACATACGATGAAGCATTAATTATGAAAGGATTGTATATGCTTCAAACTCGGAATACAATTCGTGGGGTTGCTATGTTCTTTAATGAATCTAAAACGACGGTGCATAGACAGTTACACAGCGATTTATGGGAAGTGGATCCTGGTCTTGCTGAAGAAGTCGATAAACTTCTAAAAGTGAATCAAAGAGAACGATCTGCTCGTGGTGGAGAAGCAACGAGACAGAAGTTTTTGAAGTATCAAAAATGTCAAAGCAAGTAACGAGTGCTTACATTCACATTCCTTTTTGTAAGAGTATCTGTTTCTACTGCGATTTTTGTAAAATGTATTATGATGCGTCTTTAGTAGATGAGTATCTAGATGCATTAGAACGGGAGATTCAAGGTACTTACCGAGGGGAAAAGTTAAAGACGATCTATATTGGGGGAGGGACTCCCAGTTTGCTTTCCTATGATCAATTATCGCGTTTGCTTAGGATCTTGTCATGTTTACGGCAGGATGAGAAAGTTGAATATACAATAGAATGTAATGTCGAAAGTGTTACGAAAGAGAAACTTGCTTTGTTGTCTCAATATGGGGTCAATCGTCTCAGTTTTGGGATCGAATCGACGAATCCTAAACTTCTTCAAAGAATTGGTCGTACGCATACGATGCAGCAAGTCTTACAAGTGTTACAAATGGCTCAAGAGCTCGGTTTTAAGAATATCAATGTCGATTTGATGTATGCGCTTCCTTTTGAGACCATGGAAGAAGTTCAACAGGATCTTGAAGAACTAGTGAAACTTCCGATCACTCATATTTCCACTTATGGATTGATTTTGGAAGAACATACCAAGTTTTTTATCGACCAAGTTCCCACGATCGACAGTGATTTGGAATCTTCGATGTATTCGTTGATTTGTGCCTATTTAAAAGATCATGGATTTGAGCATTATGAGATCAGCAACTTTGCTAAAAAAGGTTATCCATCGCGTCATAATTGTAATTATTGGAATAATGGCGAATATTATGGATTCGGTTTGGGGGCAGCAGGGTATTTGGATCATGTGCGTTATAGTAATACAAGAAGTATTCATTCTTATCTTTTGGGCAAGGTTCGTCTTGAAGAGGAACAACTAACGAAAGAGGATGAGATGAGTTATGAATTGTTGTTGGGACTTCGTAAAATCGAGGGAGTCTCTAAGGAACAGTTTTTCAATAAATATCAGAAAAAAATGGAGGAAGTATTTGATTATCAACACCATTTGAATGATCAAACTCTGATCGATGAAGGAGGGTTTGTTCGCATCCCAGAAGATCAATTATATGTGTCAAACGAAATTTTATTGACGTTTGTTGGAGGTAGTAAAGATGAATAATGTAGAACAATTTCAAGTAGAGTTAGGTTACATTCAGGATGACCGAATTCGTAAGTCGGCTCAATATTTGGTGGGACAGTTACCATCTTACTTTTTTGAGATTGCAGCATCTTCGACGGGAAAGTATCATCCTTCTTATTCGCTTGGTCTTGGTGGCTTGTTGCGACATACCAAAGCAGCTGTACGAGTCGCACATGAACTTTTGCAAGATCCAGTGATCGGAAATAAGTATACGAAGACAGAACAAGATCTCATGATTTTGGCATTGTTGATACATGATGGTTGGAAGTTGGGTATTGAAAAGAGCAAATACACGAAATCGGATCATCCACTACTTTCGGCGCGCTTTGTGGAAGAGCACAAGGATCAAATAGAGTTGACGGAAGAAGAGCGCACGTTGCTTTGCTCTACGATTGCTTCTCATATGGGTCCATGGAATAAAGACTTTGATGGCAATGAAATTTTGCCAGTTCCTAAAAGTAAATGTGAAAAGTTTGTCCATCTGTGTGACTATCTCGCTAGTAGAAAATGTCTTTTGGTACCGTTTGATGAACATAACAATATTACAGTTTGACAAGAACGATTGTTCGGTGTATACTGATATTGTAAGGTAGGTGTGGACATGAGTGAATTCAAAAGAGGAAAGTTGATTGTTATCGAGGGAACGGATTGTTCTGGAAAAGAGACACAGAGTAAACGGTTGACAGAACGTCTTTTGAAAATGGGGAAGAAGGCGATTCAAGTGTCGTTTCCAATGTATGACACACCGACGGGGAAGATTATCGGCGGTCCTTGTCTAGGCAAGAAGGAGATCTCTGATTGTTGGTTCAAAGAAGGCGCTCTAGAACTAGATCCTAAGATCGCCTGTCTATATTATGCCGCTGACCGAAAATATAATATTGATAAAGTCTTAGACTATTTAAATCGCGGATACGATGTGATCGTCGATCGATATACCAGCAGCAACATGGCACATCAAGGAAGTAAAATCACAGATCCAGAGCAACGGTTTTATATGTATCAATGGATTGATAAACTAGAGTATTGGTTATTGGGACTTCCGAAGCCGGATATTACCATCTTTCTTCATGTACCTTATCAAAATTCACTGGAATTAAAAAAGAATCGATTGTCTTTGGATGAATATGAACAAAGCAAGACGCACCAAGTTCAGGCCGAAGAAGCTTATCAAGAATTATCGGAACTTTATCATTGGGATACGATTGAATGTGTAGAGAACGGAACAATCAAATCGATTGAAGAGATTCATGAAGAAATTTTACAAATCATTATCAAAAAAGAAGAAACTAAATAATTTCAGTTTCTTCTTTTAAATTGTCTTTTAATAGTAGATCGTCTTCTAATTTCGAGTTCGGATCTTCTTTTGGTTCTTCTGGTGGCTGTGATGGCTCTGGTTGCTTTATTGTTTGCGGTGGCTCTTCTTCTGCAAAGTAGTTTTCTAAATCATCATCGATATCGATCGCTTTATAGATTTCTTCGAAGCTGGTTGTTCCATTCAACACTTTTTCAAGACCATCTTGTAAGAGGGTTACGACATCACTTTTGTAGACCAATTTACGAAGATCATCTTTGACTAAATTGTTTTGATTGAGGGCATCGCGAATTTGATCACTGATGAGCAGTACTTCTTGAACGGCAATTCGACCATGGTAGCCATGATTACATTCATCACATTCTCCTGGTCCATAAATTTGGTTTACTTCTTTTCCTAAGACACGCATAAAGACATTTTTTTCATAAGGCGTCGTTGGACGCAATTTTTTACATTTTGGACAGAGCATACGAACAAGTCGTTGAGAGATGATGCCGGTGAGAGCACTTGAGAGCAAGTAACGTTCAACATCCATATCCAAAAGACGCTCAATCGTTGCAAGGGAATTGTTGGTGTGGACGGTCGATAAGACTAAGTGTCCTGTAATGGAAGCTCGAACGGCAATTTTTGCTGTTTCACTATCACGAATTTCACCGATCAAGATGATATTTGGGTCCTCTCTTAAAATAGAGCGAAGAACTCTTGCAAAGTCTAAACCAATTTCACTGTTGACCTGTACTTGATTGACGCCTTCGATGTTCATTTCGATCGGATCTTCAACGGTAATGATGTTGGTCTCTTCGTGATTTAACTCTTGAAGCATCGAATAGACGGTGGTACTTTTACCAGTACCTGTCGCACCAGTTATTAGAATAATTCCGTTTGGCACGTGAATCATTTTTTCGAGTTTTAAATAGTTTTCATGAGAAAATCCTAGACTTTCAAGACCTTGCAAACTTCTGGAATAATCGAGAATACGAATGACCACTTTTTCTCCTAAGTTGGTAGGTAGGGTGGCGACACGCATATCGAGATCTAAATCTTGAATGGTACCTTTGATTGCGCCATCTTGTGGAAGACGATTTTCAGTAATGTTCATGTTGGCTAGCAGTTTGATACGAGTAATGAGGTTTCGTTCGTATTGTTTCGGAACTTGGGTGTAGTCACGAAGAGCCCCATCGGTACGAATGCGCACTAATAGACAATTTTCACGTGGATCAAAATGGATATCGCTGGCATTTTGTTTGGCTGCATAGACGATAATTTGATTCACTACATCTACGATTGGTATTGTCGCAAAGTCAAAAGTAACCATAAATCTTTCCCCTTTATTCTCTATTAGTATTCTATTTCGCTAGTATTTTATTCTATTTTATTATATAATAAATTTATAACAATAGCAAGAAAGAATGTGATAGAATGCACAAGAAGAATCACTGTGGAGGGTTTGTGTTGATGGAATCATTGATCGTCTCTGTATTTGTCATGGCACTCTTTACAGTGCTTTATACCAATGTTTTTCCGTTGATTGGCCAGTATGAGCGAAGAGAAAATTATGATGATATTGACAGCAAGTATGCGGCACACTGGGTACGAAAGATGATCCTTGATAAGGGCAATAGCGTGGCCCTTAAAAATTCGATCGCTCAACATGGTTATTCTGTTTTGACTAGTTGCGATTCGACTTTTTTTCAAGATGTTACCTACTGCATGAATTTGCGTGAGAAAATGAATATCGATCAAATGGTCATCACTTCTTATAATCTGACTGATGTGAAGGAACCAATGAAGTCGTCTGGAACGTTTTCGATTGAGTTTCAAGATTATTTAGATTATTTGCCAAATTATGCGACCGATCTTGATAAACAGGCTTATTACCGAGTGATCATTGAGGTTGATCATGGATCTTATAATTATAAAACTTTTGGAACGATTGAGGTGATCATGTGAAAAAAAATGGGTTTACAACGATCGAGTTGTTGGTTTGTTTCATCGTCATCAGCGCCATTTCGGTATCGATGTTTGGGGTCGTGATGCATTATAAAGAGTCACAACAAGTGGAGTCTATTCGAAGTGATTTACTGACTTATAAGTACAATTTAACTAAGACGATTCAGGATGACCTCATCAAGATTGGTGTAGAGTCGGTCACTTATAATCAGTTGACTAGTATTACTTTTACTTTCAAAGATCATACCACGAAGACGCTCTCTGTAGATCGAGATCAATATTTGATTCACTACGGTGATACGGATTATCCACTTCCTAATATCGATGGACTTGAGATCGATCAGGGTACTTATTTTTTGATTGAGCCGGTCGATACGACGACGTTTGTGACGATCCGTATTCCGTTTGTTCATCCAGATCTTGAAAATCGAGATTATGCCTTGTTTATTGTTCATCCTTATACGAACACATTATAGAGTAAGATATAAAGTAGCGATGTCAATAAGGCGTGTGTTAGGCGGGCGGTAAAGAAATAGCGGTATTTTAATGGCGTCGTTCCTATGATGCTTAAAACTTGCATATGTACGGACAGTCCTCCAAAAGATAAAAAGATGCTCATCAATAGTCCTTTAAAAAAAATAGAATAGGGAAGAAGACTTGCAAAATTGACTCCTTGGGTCATTTCCAGTAGACCACTTAAGAGAGTTTTAGAGAATGGCTCGAGAGGTGCCATCGTCTCGATTAGTGTGGTGAGCATGAGGAAAAAGGAGACGATTCCCAACATGAGGACCAACGTCTTGATGGTATCTTGAATGGACTGACTTAAGATTTGTCCGAATGAATTGGGATTGTTGATGCGTCTTTGATGCATTTTGGAAAGCGCACGTCTTAAGGAACTCTTCAATAAGTTCTTCCTCTGTTGTTTCGAACGATACAAAATTCCGATGGGAAGATTCGATAGAAAGTGGCTAATTAAGATGAGTAGCCCTAGCTTGGAATCTCCTAAAAGGGTTGTTCCGACGGTACCGATGATAAAAAGCGGATTCGAAAAATGGGTAAATGTCAGCAGTCGATTTCCTTCGTCACAGGTCAATTTTCCTTCTTTGACAAGTTCGGCAGTGTATTTGGCGCCACTTGGGAATCCACTTACCATACTCATGGCAAGGACAAAACTGCTCTCTCCTGGAAGATGAAAGATTCTAGACATGAGGGGCCGACCCCATTCTCCTAAAAAATCTACAAAACCATATTGAATTAACAAGGAAGATAATAAAAAGAAGGGGAAGAGTGCTGGAAACAGTTGATTTTGCCAGATCGTAAGTGAAAAGGCAAGCGCACTCATGACGGCATGGGCATATTTTAGAAAACAAAAGCCCAAAAATAAGAGTGCTAAAACGATGGTGATACTACCAATTTTTCTTTTCATAAAATGACCTTCTTTTGGTATAATTAATTATAAAGGATGGATGAAATGTTTACTAAACTATATGAAAAAACAAAACGATATATCAAAGAAAACTATCGGTTTTTACTGATTCTCTTGGCAAGTTATGTGCTCTTAACTTTTCCGTTGCCATACTATATTTATACGACCGGGGGAACGATCGATATCGACGATCGAGTAGAAGTAGCGGATGCTTATCAGGCGAAGGGATCTTTAAACTTTGCTTATGTCACGGAATTAAGAGCGACGTTACCGACGTATCTATTGAGTTTTGTGATTCCCAGTTGGGAGAGCGTCAAGATTGATGATTATAAAATGAGTGAAGAAGAGACGGTGGAAGACGTTTCGTTTCGTGATCATATTTCTCTTGATGTTGCCAATCAATCGGCCTTGAAAGTTGCCTATTTGAAGGCAGGGAAGCCTTTTAATATCACGGGTAGTCATCATTATATTGTCTATTTAGATCCCTCTAGTGTTACGGATTTAAAGATTCAAGATGAGATCCTCAAGGTCGACGGACAGTCTATTACTTCGTTAGATGAATATCGTTCGATTGTCAATCTGCATGAAATTAACGATACTCTCGAAGTTGTAGTTCGTCGCAATCAGAAAGAAGAGCAAAAATCGATTCAAGTTCAAGATTTTGATTCTGTGAAATTGACCGGGATTTCTCTCATGACGGTCTATGATTATCAGTCAGATCCAGAAGTGACTTTACATTTCAGCAAGTCTGAATCTGGACCATCTGGGGGATTAATGCTTGCCCTTTCTGTTTATAATAAGTTGGTCAAAGAAGATATTACGCATGGAAAAAAGATCGTCGGTACAGGAACGATCGATCCAGATGGCAGGGTTGGTTCGATCGGTGGCGTAGAATATAAATTGAGAGGAGCTGTCCACGATCATGCGGATGTTTTTCTAGTTCCAGCAGGGGAAAATTATGACGATTGTATCCAACTTCAAAAGAAGGAACACCTGAACATTAAGATCTATGCCATCGAGACGTTTGAGGATGCTTTAAATGTCTTAGATCGACTTAATGATTAGGTTGACACTCTCTTGTTAAAAAGGGGAAAAAATTTTGACAAACGATGAAATACCTTGTACAATTAAAGTAGATTAAAAGAGGTGTAAATAATGAAGAGAATGGAAGCATATAAACTAGAGGCCCAGGAATTTCATTCACGTGGAGAAGCTGGTTATTATGAAACTTTAGAAAATGGTCGCAAAACTTGGTGCCCTAAACAGGATTTGGAATATAAATTACAAGAGCTTGTTGCGCATGATGCTTTTCAAGAAATTGTACGCACGCCCGCCAGTTATACGTTCTTGCCTCGTCCAACGGTCGATGGAGAAGAAAAGATGCCTCTTCGCGTATATTTGTCGAAAGAAGATAGCAAGCTTCATGCCAGTATGACCTCTGAGGATCAAAAACGAATCAGCACTCAAGAATTTTATGACAGTTTGGCGCTCACTTGTCGTACTCAACAACGTTTACAGCATATTAAAAACTTGGTTGTAAAAACGACGGCAGGTGTTTTAGCAGCTGCGACGTTTGTAGTTGTGGGAGTCGGTATGCATCGTGCTTGGGAAAAAGAAAGCGATGACTATTTTCAAAGATCTAGTGCTTATGGACAGAGTGTTTCTCAACAGATGGAACAAGATTCAAGGAATGGAGCGATTCATGAAGCGATTACGGAAGAGCGAAAGCAAGAGCAATCATCTCAGCAAGCATACGTCGACGATGTTCTAGGAATATCCAGTAGTCCTGATACAGAAACCAAAGGGAATACAAAGTGATCAGAAAACTGATCCTTTTTTTTCTAAAGTAGAGGAGGTGCAGCATGCAGACATATATCAAAGGTCATTTTCGTAAAAGTATCTACCAAAATGAAGCTGGCTATATCATTGGCATTTTTAAAGTTCAAGAGACGAACGATGAAGAGATCGAGATCTATGTTGGACGGACTTTGACTTTTACAGGTTATTTTCATGAATTGAATGATCTAGACACTTATATTTTTTATGGAAAACTTGTGAATCATGAACGTTATGGAGAACAATTTCAAGTTTCTTCTTATGAGCGATGTAAACCTGAAGAAAAAGAAGCGATTGTCGAATTTTTGACCAGTGGCATCTTCAAAGGAATCGGCGAAAAAAAAGCCCAAAAAATTGTCGATGTATTAGGAAAAGACACTTTGACCATCATTTTAGAGCAACCAGACAATTTGCTTTTAATTCCTACGATTACGAAGAAAAATGTCGACTTATTACATTCGAAATTGGTAGAATATGAGGCCAGTTATCAGACGATTCTCAAGTTGACGGATCTTGGTTTTTCTACTAAAGAAAGTATGATGATCTATAATTTTTATAAAGAGAAGACGCTTCGGGTCGTGGAAGAAAATGTTTATAGAATCCGTCAAGATCTTTTAGAGATCACTTTTAAAAAGGTAGATATGGTCTCTTTAGCTTTGGGAATTAAAAGAGATGATCCAAGACGGATTGCAGCAGGAATTTTATATACCATCGAAGAACTTACGAATCAGACGGGACATTGCTTTTTTATGTTTTCCGAAGTAAAAGCGTATACTATTCGGTGTCTTGGGATTCCACTAGAAGATGACATGATCCAAGAATCGGTTGAGGAACTAGTGCGTGATCAATTCCTCTATGTCGAAGATGATCATTATTATCTCTTTGCCATCTATGAAGCAGAATGTAATGTTGTAAGAAGATTTCAATTATTAAATCGAGAAGAAACGAAAAGTATTACCGGCATGGAAAAATGGATAGAGGCGTTAGAAAAGGAGCATCAAATTCATTATAATGAGGATCAAAAGAATGCCATTTTACATGCTTATAGTAATCCTTTGACGATTATAACGGGTGGTCCTGGAACGGGAAAAACAACGATCATTCAAGGAATCATCGAACTATATCGTCTAGAGAAGCACTGCTCCTATAGTGAATTACAAGAAGAAGTGGTATTGTTGGCACCTACTGGACGAGCAAGTAAACGGATGAGTGAAGCGACATTGATGCCTGCCCAAACGATCCATCGCTTTTTAAAATGGAACAAAGAAACTAATAAATTTGCGGTCAATGAGCATAATAAAAGTGACGCTAAATTTGTCATTATCGACGAAGCCAGCATGATCGATGTCGTGTTGTTAGACCACTTGCTCAAGGGATTATCGTATCGGGCCAAAATTGTCTTGGTGGGAGATGACCATCAACTTCCAAGTGTCGGCCCAGGACAAGTTTTACGAGATTTGATTGAAAGTGAAGCGTTTGATGTTTGTAAATTAAAAGAACTCTACCGACAAAAAGAAAATTCTAAAATTTTATCGCTTGCTTATCATATTCAAGAAGGCGTGATCGTACAAGAGGACTTTAATGTCGAACCGGACTTGACGTTTGTCGAATGCTCTAAAGATTTCGTTCAAGAAGAGTTACGTACACTCTGTGAAGCATATCAAGATGTCAATCTAAAGGATTTTCAGGTTTTAGCGCCTATGTATAAGAGCCAAAATGGCATCGATGCTTTAAATAAAATGCTTCAGTCGATTTTCAATCCCAAAGACCCTTCTAAAAAAGAGATCGTCGTAGGAGACGTCATCTATCGGGAACAAGATAAAGTGATTCAACTTACGAATATGCCCGATGATAATGTCTACAATGGAGATCTTGGTTTTATTCAAAAAATTGAAGATGGATCCAAGCGTGCCATCTATATTGACTTTGATGGGAATCTGGTCAAATATACGGCTTCTTCTTTTCAAAATTTTAAACATGGTTTTGCGATTTCTATTCATAAAGCGCAAGGTAGTGAGTTCGATAAAGTCATCATGCCCATCGTTCAAAATTATAGCAAAATGCTCTATCAACGGCTCATCTATACGGGTGTGACCAGAGCTAAAAAAGAGCTCTATCTTTTAGGGCAAATGGAAGCTTTAAAGTTTGCTGCTCGAAATCATGAAAACGATTATAGACGCACTACTATTCAAAAAATGTTAAATCAAGGTATAGAGCCTAACAGTTTTTTCCATACTAAAAATGGTATGTAAATACCAATCATATTTTTGGTAGATCGAGGTGATACGTATGAAATTAAAAACGGGTCTTACGATGGCTGCTACTGTAGCTGCTGGATACGGTGCTTGGATGGCTTATAAAAAATATAATCCCAATGCCAAAGAAGATATGAAAAAAGCATGGAACCAGATGACAAAGAAAGCAGAACAAAGTATCGAAAATATGATGTAAAAAGAGTTTCAAACTCTTTTTCTTTTGCTTTTTGAAATATTTTATGTGAAGTTTGCTATAAATCATTTTTATTTTTCCATGATCGATGATATAATGGTAATACGATTGATAGAAAAGAGGAAACGTATGAAGAAAAATATTGTTTTGGCGCTCAAAGGCGCGATCATGGGGGTTGCCAATATCATTCCGGGTGTGAGTGGGGGAACGCTCGCGATTACGCTTGGAATCTATGAAGAATTGATCCAAGTGATCAGTCATTTCTTTCATAATTTTAAGAAAAATATTAAATTTTTATTGCCGATTGGCGTGGGAGCAATCGCTGCGATTTTGCTTTTCAGCAGAGTGATCAATTTTGGACTCGATCGTTATCCGATACCGACGTTATTGTTTTTTATTGGGTTAATTGTCGGAGGAATTCCACTTTTGTATAAAAATGTGCGTCATGAAAAAACAGAACTCTCTAATGTGATGGTTTTACTTGTCACTTTTGGGGTAGTCATTCTTTTTTCCATCTTGCAAGGAGAAAGTGTGGTCGTGGACTTCAACCGTGCCGGGGTATTGATTTATCCAGCGTTGTTCTTGGTTGGTGCTGTAGCAGCAGGAACGATGGTTATTCCAGGTATCAGTGGTTCTTTTGTCTTGATGCTTTTAGGTTTTTATAAGCCCATTATCGAAACGATCAGCAATCTTACAAGATTTCAAAATGTCTTTCAAAATCTTCTGTTGTTAGCGCCTTTTGGAATCGGAATCTTGCTTGGAATCGTACTGATTGCCAAGTTGATTGAATGGTTACTTAAAAAATTTAAAGTGAAGACGTACTATGGTATTTTAGGTTTTGTCTTAGCTTCTATTTTGACTCTTGTTAAGCCTCTATTTCAAAGTGAGGCGGGGCTTTTACAGGTCGTAATTGGGATCGTTTTATTTTTGATAGGTGGCGTGGTTGCCTATCGGTTAGGAGATGCGTAAAATGAGTTGGTTATCAAGTATTGTTCTTGGAATTATTCAGGGAATTGCAGAGTTTTTGCCAATTTCTTCTTCTGCACATTTGATCATTTTTCGTGATGTTTTTGGTATTGGGCAGGGAATGGATCCTTCGATGGCCTTGGCCTTTGACGTGGCGCTCCATCTAGGGACGCTTCTTGCCATTGTCGTTGTCTTTTTTTCTGATTTTTGGAAGATGCTCATCAAAGGTTTCAGCAAAGGAGTCAAAGATCCAGAAGGAAAAATACTTTGGTATTTGATCATTGCCACCATTCCAGCAGCCATCTTTGGCGTGTTGTTTGAAGAGCCGATTGAAGAAGTGATTCGCTCTAATTTTGTCTTGATTGCTATCGCTCTTGCGGGTATGGGCATCCTAATCTATCTGATCGATCGCCATGCCAAACAAAATAATTCCATCAAAAAGATGAGCGCCCTTGATGCACTGATCATCGGTTGTTCACAAGTGTTTGCGTTGATTCCTGGTTTTTCACGCAGTGGAACGACGATTGCCGCAGGAAGAGCCCGTGGGATGAGTCGAGAAGATGCTGCCAAATTTTCGTTTTATCTTTCTGCTCCCGTCGTATTGGGGGCCGTAGGTGTTCAATTATTAAAAGAAGGGACGATTCCGTTACTTCTTCAAAATGCTACACTTTTTATAGTAGGAATCCTAGTATCGTTTGTCATTGGTCTACTTGCGATCAAGTTCTTATTAAAATACTTGCAGAAGCATGACTTTGCCATCTTTATGTGGTATCGTATTGCTCTTGCGATCATCGTCATTACTTGGGTACTCATACGATAGGAGGGAACCATGTTTGGATTATGGATGACACTTGTCCTCGGACTTTTTATCCTCATTGGGGCAGGGATTGTCTTTTTAACAAAAAATAATGAGAAGTTCATCACGTTTTCTTTATCACTCGCGTTGGGTGTCATCGTAATGATCATATTGACCGATCTCATTCCAGAGACGATCGAGATCTTTGATGAAAAATGGTATCTGCTCCTTGCTGTCGTTGCTTGTGGGTTTCTGCTCTTTCGAGTATTTGATCTCTTTATTCCTGATCATGAAGATGATGGACATAGCAAAAAAGAACATCAAGACAATTTGATTCACATCGGATTAGTTTCAAGTGTAGCTTTAATTTTTCATAATATTATCGAAGGCATGGCCATGTACTCTACCTTTCAGTCTTCACTTTCTTTGGGATTGATGGTAAGTATTGGGGTAGGTCTACATAATATTCCCCTAGGAATGGTCATTGCGTCCGCTTTCTATCAGAAAAATCAAAAAAAATCGAAGACGCTATTCATCGTCTTATTGTTGTCACTTTCCACATTTATAGGTGGCCTATTATTGTTCTTGCTGGGAGAAAAGATTTTAGATGGATTGTTCTTAGGAATCTTATTGGCTTTAACTTTAGGGATGCTCCTATATCTTTGTACGATGGAGTTGTTGCCTAGAATTTTACATAGCAAATATCGAAAGTTAAGTATCATCGGTGTTCTTGTTGGCGTTCTTCTATTAAGTATTACCCTTTTCTTGTAAAAGGGTCTTTTTTTATATGAAACTTAGAAGATTTCGGTCTTCTTTTTCTTTGCTTTTCTTAATATAATTTGCTAGAATAAGAATGAAGGAATCGATGTTTATGAGGAAGAAAAAAAGGGTTATAAAACGCAAAGTTGTTTTAGTGGGAACGATCGTTTTGGTAGGGATTGTTCTATTTGGCTTTTGGTTTTATACGAGACCGACTCTTAAAATCTTGTCTTTTGAACGTTATTTTGATGGCCAAAAAGTTGTCAGTATTTTACATTGGGATTATGACAAAAAGGTCAAAGAGTATGCGATCACAGTCTATGATGAAGATTATAACGTCGCTTTAGAAGTTACCACCAATGATCATGAAGTCGATTTAGCGGATGCGGTATTCGAAGAAGATGCACGTTTTATGGTCGAAGTTGTTGCGAAGGAAAAGAATGGGAGGACGACAAAATCTAATCTTTACAGTACCACTTGGAAAAAGGAAATTAACAAAGTAGCGCCTGTCAAAAGTAGTAGAGAAAGTGGTACGGTACAAGGAAGAAAGACGATTACTTTGACAACGAAGACCCCTGAAGCAGAAATTTATTATACCATCGATGGAAGTGATCCTGCTTTAAATGGGAAACTTTATCAAGAGCCCATCGCCCTAGATCAAACGATGCTTTTGTCAACGATCGCTGTTCGAGATGGTTATCAAGATAGTGACGTTTCTTCTTATTCTTATGAAGTGACTTCTCTTGATCCGGTGATCTACCTATCGCCATCGACCCAAGAGTACAATAGTGGCATTCGTGGATCGGGCTATACCACCGAGGAAGAAATGATGAATAAAGTCGCAGATGTCGTGGAGGAAAAATTAAAGAAGCATCATTTTACTGTATATCGCAATAAACCGACGATGACGGCAGGAAGTTCTGCTTCGGACTCTTTAAAAAAGGACGTTGATTTACATTTGGCAATTCATTCGAATGCCAGTCCCGAAGGAGAGGAAGGGGAGTACATTGGGGTAGAAACATGGATTTATGACCAAACATGTACGGAGGCAAAGGCGATTGCTGAAAAATTACAAGAAGCAGTTTTCAGTGTTTACTATAATCGTTATGGCAATCGTGGCGTTCTCTACAGTGTCGATATTGGCGGCTTACGGGAGACCAATCCTGCTTATGTTCACAATGGCATCTTGATTGAACTTGCTTTCCATGATAATTGGAATGATGCGGTGTGGATCGTTCGAAATATTGACAAGATAGGAACAGTTCTAGCTGATGCTTTGATAGATTATTATCAAAAGGAGTAAAAAAATGTATCAATTTAGTTATTATTTTCTATGGTTTTTAATTTGTTCGATCTTAGGCTGGATGTGTGAAGTGACTTGTTGTAGTATGAATGAACGACGATTTGTATATAATCGAGGCTTTTTAGTAGGACCTTATTGTCCTGTGTTTGGTGTGGGTTCTCTTTTGATGGTTTTCTTTTTAGGACGTTATCAAAAAGATCCTGTTGCCTTATTTGTCATGGGAGCAGTCATCTGTACCATATTAGAGTACTTGACAAGTTATATCATGGAAAAGATGTTTAAGACTCGTTGGTGGGATTATTACGATCATCACTTTAATATTCAAGGACGTGTCTGTCTTGATGTTTCCCTTTGTTTTGGTGTAGCAGGTTGGGTTGTCATCTATCTTTTGCTTCCCTTATATCAGTCACTTATCTCTAAAATTTCCCATGCTCTTCTCATAGGAATTGCTCTTACTTTGTTCATTTTCTTTCTTGCTGATGTGATTTTTTCTTATATTGTGATTTTTAAATTACAAAAGAATGTGCAACTCATCAATAAAAAAGATGCGACAAAGGAGATCAAGCAAGAAGTCGATCGCTATATCGATCATTATCGCATTTTTATTTCTCGTCTTTTAAAGTCGTTTCCTAAAGCTAAAATATATCATTCTCGTGACTTGATCGAAAAGCTAAAAGTGATCGTTGCCAATAGAAAAAAACGTCATCAAAAGAAGTCATAGACGATTCTTCAAAGATCTCAATTGATGATGTCTTTTTTTTATTTTAAAGTTATGTTAAACCAAATGACTGATAATTAATTATGATATTCAGCATAAGCAATATTCAAATCAATTGGCATAAG
>CANPXY010000003.1 GCA_947587115.1 uncultured Bacilli bacterium | reverse complement strand
GATAATAAAAATAATTAAAAAATAAGGTACTATATATAAATAAGGATAGAAAGTTTAAAACTTTGGTGAGTTATAGTACTTACACCTTCTTTGAACAAGAGCTTCAAGTTTCAAAGCGATTGGCCATACAACAATTCACAAATTTATCTTTTGCAGTCACTTTTAAATGATATAAAAAATGATAATAACAAAACGTTTAAAGATGATGGAAAGAGCTATACTTTTACGACGAGTGTGAATTATCCAAATAATCGAAAATTGGTAAAGCAGACAATTACATTGGATAAAAATTTGAATTTTAAGACCGTAGAAGTATTGAGTGACAATGATGTTCCACAGATGAAGATGATATTTACTAGTATTGACATGAAACCGAATTTTGATGACCAACATTTTGTGTTAGATGAAATCATGAAATCTTCGGTTATTGTGGAAGACGTGATCGAGACGGGAAGTATCGAAGATATTATCTACCCACTTTATATACCGACGGGAACAAAGTTAACGGATCAAAATCGAGTAGAGAAGACGAATGGGGAACGAGTGATCTTATCTTTTGATGGCGAAAAGCCGTTCTTGTTAGTAGAAGAGACGGCAGGGAAAGAAGATGAGTTTACTGTGATTCCGACTTATGGAGAACCTTATATGTTTATCGATACCATTGGGGCAATTACTGATAATTCGTTGACTTGGACTTCGAATGGGATTGAATATTACTTGGTAAGTGATGTAATGGATCAGATCGAATTAATCGAAATTGCCCAATCGATCAGTGTCATTCCAACGATGAAATAAGCACGTTTAAAACGTGTTTATTTTTTTTCTTTGGTATGTTATAATTTTGATTAGGTGGTGAATACTATGAAAAAGAAAGAGACCAAACGGAAGACAACGATTCCTAAAAACAAGCAAAAGATTGATGCTGTATACAATCCTGAAATGAGTAGTGTTATCAAGATTGCTATTATTGTTTTGGTAGTGTTGGCAGTTGTATATTTATTTACAGCGATTGTAACTGGCAAGATTAAATTTGGTGGTAATTCTAGTGAAGAGAATGAAACTGAAATTCAATATGAAGAGATTTTAGTTGGCGAAAGTTTTCATCAAAATGCCACAGAGTATTTGGTATTGTTTTATGATAGTACAAAGACCGATGCCGGACTATATACAACGTTGTTAAACTCTTATAAACTTAAAAGTGGAGCTTTAGAATATTATAGAGTCGACCTTGCCAATCCGCTCAACCAAATGTATGTGACAGATGAAGGAAGTAACTTGTGGGTTCAAAAGCCTGCGGATTTGCGTTTCCATGATGCAGCGCTCTTGAAATTTTCAAATAAGGCCGTTGCTGAAGTTTATGAAGGAAAAGCAGCCATTTCTGAATATTTCAATGGATTTGGGAAATAATACTAATATCTCTTTTTAGAGATATGCCTTAATAGCTCAGTTGGTTAGAGCACTTGACTGTTAATCAAGGGGTCCTAGGTTCAAGTCCTAGTTGAGGCGCCATCTGAACATAAGAGTGTCTTTGGACACTTTTTTTCATGTCATTTTGACGAGAATGTTACTTTATTCTTCTAATTTAAGATGGTTTATGATATGATTATAATGTAGTACAATCGAGGTGGAAGAATGAAAGATCAAGGGGAAAACACGAAAAAAACAACTGTAAAACCCAAACGTCAAAAAACATCTTCAAAAGTTGAGGAAGTTCCTGATGATGTAAGAGAAATCGTCGTTGAAAAGCGTTCGGGCTTTAATACCTTAGAGGTCATTATCATCATGATTATTGCTATTTTATTTGGAGCCCTTATCGGAAGTGCGGTGACTTATTCTAGGGAAAAACAAAAAAGTTCTACGGGATTAGAGATGATTTCAGATGATCTTGAAGAATTTGTAGATACTTACCACAATATTTTGGATAATTATTATCTTGAACTAGATCAGGATGAACTGTTGAATGCCGGAATCAAAGGAATGATTGAATATTTGAATGATTCACATTCTACCTATATGGATGCTGCTGAAAGCGAAGCGTTCAATGAGCAGGTTGAGGGTAGTTATGTCGGCATTGGTGCGGAGATGACACTTTTAAATGATACTGTAAAAATCAGTTATCTATTTGACGGTTCTCCAGCAGGCAAGGCGGGGATACAAGTAGGCGATATAATTCAACAGGTAGATGGAACGGATATCCAAGGGAAAGCCTTGAGTGATATCTCAGCTTTGATCAAGGGTACCAAAGGCACGACGGTAAAGATCACCGTAACTAGAGGTGAAGAGACTTTGGATTTTGTCGTCGTACGTGATAAAGTAGAACTTACTTCTGTTACTTCCAAAGTTTTTGAGAGAAACAATCAAAAAATTGGTTATTTAGATATTGATATCTTTGCCTCTAATACTTCCAAACAGTTTAAAACTGAACTAGAAAAGTTAGAGAAAGAGTCTATTGACCGATTGATCATCGATGTGCGTGATAATCCAGGTGGACATTTGACGCAAGTATCTGAAATGTTGGCGATGATTCTTAAAAAAGGTGATATCTTATATCAGATCGAGACGAAAGGAATTAAAGAGCCAACTTATGATTGGACCAAGGAGCAACGCGATTATGAGATCGCTGTCTTGATCAATCATGCCAGTGCTTCTGCTTCTGAAATATTAGCTTCAGCATTAAACGAGATCAAAGGTTCCGAAATTATCGGTATCACTTCTTATGGAAAGGGCACTGTTCAAAAAGCATTTGAACTTAAAAGCGGTGCGACTATCAAATATACGACCCAGAAATGGCTGACTCCAAAGGGAAACTGGATCGATGGTGTCGGTGTAAAGCCGACCGTGGAAGTAGAACTTGATGATGCCTATTACGAAAATCCTACGGATGAGATGGATAATCAATTACAAAAAGCAATCGAAATATTAGCGAATAAGTAGGCAGTATCTTAAGATACTGTCTTTTTTTGTCTGTTTTTAGCACTCTATATTGACAAGTGCTAAAAATTGAGTATAATAGAATTCGAATAAAGAGGTGAATATTATGTATCAAGAAAACAATCAAGAAGAAAACGTATTAGAAAAGTATGGTCGAAATATCAATGAAGCTGTGAAAAACGGTAAAATTGACCCAGTCATCGGCCGTGATGAAGAGATTCGAAGTATTACGCGTATCTTATCACGTAAGACGAAGAACAACCCCGTTTTAATCGGAGAACCAGGTGTTGGAAAAACGGCGATCGTGGAAGGATTGGCTCTTCGTATTGTCAAAGGGGATGTTCCTAGCAGTCTAAAAGATAAAGTCATCTGGGAATTGGATATGGCCAGTTTGATTGCTGGTGCTAAATATCGTGGTGAATTTGAAGAGCGTCTTAAAAATGTATTGAGCGAAATCAAGAAAAGCGAAGGCGAAATCATCATGTTTATCGATGAAATTCATACGATTGTAGGCTCTGGCAACATGGAGGGTGCAATGGATACCTCTAACATTTTGAAGCCAATGTTGGCACGTGGTGAAATTCATGTTATTGGAGCAACGACTCTCAACGAATATCGTAAGTATATTGAGAAAGATGGAGCCTTAGAGCGACGCTTTCAAAAAATTAAAGTTAGTGAACCTACGGTCATGGATACGATTACGATTTTGCGTGGTCTAAAGGAACGTTTTGAGATTCATCATGGTGTAACAATTCACGATAAGGCGTTGATTGCGGCTGCTACTTTGTCCAATCGCTATATTACCGATCGTTTCTTGCCAGATAAAGCCATCGACTTGGTCGATGAAGCATGCGCAACGATTCGAGTACAGATGGATTCTGTTCCAAATGAACTTGATACCCTTACAAGAGAGATCATGCAACTTGAGATCGAGCGTCAGGCAATTAAAAAGGAAACAGATCAATTATCGAAGAAACGTAGGGAAGAGATCGACGAGGAATTAGAGCGTTTAAAAGAGCAAGAAAAAGCGTTGAAGGTTGCTTGGGAAAAAGAGAAGACCGTCAATGATCAAATTAAGAACAAGAAACAAGAGATTGAAAGAGCTCGCTTTGATTTGGAGCAAGCAGAGAATGTTTACGACTTGGAAAAAGCAGCCAAACTTCGTCACGGAGATATTCCAAAACTTGAAAAGGAACTTGAGGAATTAAAGAAAATTGACGAAAATAAAATATTGAGTGACGCAGTTACTGAAGAATCCATTGCGGAAATTATTTCGAAATGGACGAATATTCCACTTAGCAAATTGATGAGTGGAGAACGTGAAAAGCTTTTGCATTTGGAAGACAATTTGGCAAAACGAGTCATGGGCCAAAAGGAAGCACTTCACTTAGTGAGCGATGCTATTATGAAATCTCGTAGTGGTATCAAAGATCCGAATCGACCTATTGGTTCTTTTATCTTCTTGGGTCCTACTGGTGTTGGTAAAACCGAAGTCGCACGCAGTTTAGCTTATGAATTGTTCGACGATGAAAAACACATGGTTCGAATCGATATGAGTGAGTACATGGAAAAATTTAGTGTCTCACGCCTGATCGGATCTCCTCCAGGATATGTAGGTTATGAAGAGGGAGGACAGCTTACAGAAGCAGTTCGTCGTAATCCGTACAGTATTGTCTTGTTCGACGAAATTGAAAAAGCGCATCCAGAAGTGTTAAACTTGTTGTTACAGATTCTTGATGATGGTAGAATAACCGATTCTAATGGTCGCACAGTAGACTTTAAGAATACGATCATCATCATGACTTCCAACTTGGGTAGTGAACACATCTTAGAGGGAAAAAAGGACTTGGTTATGAAAGAATTACAGATGACTTTCCGTCCAGAATTTATCAACCGAATTGATGAAATTATCTTCTTTAATCCGTTGAGTAAAGAAGTTATGAACGAGATCTTAGATAAATTGATTCATGATATCGAACGTCGTCTTGCTGATCAGGACATTCATATTGAACTTACCAAAGAAGCACGTTCTTATATCTTAGAGAACGGATATGATGTGAACTATGGTGCACGACCATTAAAACGCTTTGTCAGCAAAACTATTGAAAGTATGTTGGCTAAAGAATTATTGATGGATCATATTCAATATGGCACTACGGTCAAAGTGGATCTAAAGGGAGAACAATTATTTATAAACAATTAAAAAGCCTATTAAGGCTTTTTTGCTATCAAAATTTATAGAAAGACAAGAACATTTAAATGCTCTTGTCTTTTTGAATTAAAATCCCATTGATGATGAGTTGTTTATTGTTGTTTATTGGACTGCAAGTGGTGAGTATAATTTGGTTTTGATTTTCTTCTTTGGGAATATGGATCGTTCCTGTTTTCCGTTCTTCATATATCTTGGTAATTTGATATTGATAGGCTTTTTGCTTATAAGTAACGATGATTCGATCATCGATATCGAGTTGATCTAATTGGTTAAAATAGGCATGTGCTCCCGTTCCCGAATGGGCTGCTAAAATTAAAATCGAGTGCTCTTGATCGGGGAGTTCGGAAGGCTCTAAAATGGTGACGTTTTCATCTACTTGGTTTCTTGTATCCTCTTTTGGGAACAGTTCTTGCTTTAGATTCAACTTGGGTATTTCTAAATATGCATAGTAATCTTGCTGTTCCTCTTTTACTGGTGGATTTATGGCTTCTTTTTTAGTTACACTTTGATAGATGGTGTTACAAAATAAAAGATAACTACACAGTAAGAGGATACTTATGATGATACTGTGTTTTTTCCACATATAAACCTAAACTTCCTAACATGACAAAGGGAAGCCATACGGTGTATTCTTTTTGTTCTTCCCTAGTATTGGGAACAGGGATGGCAAGATTATCCAAGTGATAAGTGAAAGTGTCTTCTTCTGTCTCATCGACGATGATTTCAAAATCTTCTACTTTTTGGTAGCCTTCCGTAGTATTCTTTTGTTTTACTTTATATTTTCCATAGGGCAGGATCGTACTTCCATAGCCAGTACTGTCGGTTGTAATCGATGTGACGAAGTTTCCTTCTTCATCATAGAATTCAAAGATGATTCCTGCTTCGGGCAACATTGTGCTGCTGGAAGGATTGCCATATTTTTTATAGATTTCAATTTTCTTCTTGATTACTTCATTTTCTAAAATGAGTTCAACTTCGGTCTCTTTTTCACTGACGATAAACTCATAAATGTTCTGGTCCAGTAAGTAGCCGGTCCCAGGTGCCAGCTCTTGCAGGTAGTAAGTTCCAAAGTCTAAGTTTTTAATGTACGCTTCCATATATTCATCGATCGTGATAGTCAAAAGCGGCTCCATTGCGGCATTATAGATTTGATAGATGGCTCCTTCTAGATGCGCTTGTCCACTGTTTTCTTTGCTTTTGGTATCTTTGTCGATCTTTTGAAAGTGAACGTTGGTCTCAATGGTATTGATCGTCAATTTTGAAGTTAAATTGGGAATGGATCCAGCCGTCATTAAGTTTTGGTTCGTCGCATTGTAGTAGAAAATGGGCGGTACTTGATAATTGTTTTCCTGCTTTGTCAACAAAATTTCTTGTTTTCCTAACTGTTGGGCTTTGATTTTGAGTTCGTTTCCATCGATGATGACATCTTGTGTTTGGCCATTGATGGAGAATGTATTTAGAACATTTTTTTGATCCGTGATGCTTCTTTCGCTTCCTAGGACCATGGTGATGGTCGTATTATCGAAGCTTGGTTTTTGATAATGTCGTTGAACGAGCTGTTCGATCTCCTGCATTTCAGCTTCATAAATATAGATTCGGTTGCCATTTAAAGAATCTGTAAAGTAAAAGTCACTGGTAGGGTCGATGGCCTTCCAAATCATAATTTGTGTGATCGGATACCATTTTTCGTCACTATGATTCGTATAGCCATAACCATAATAGGCAATAAGCGCTACACGTTCCCAAGTTTCAGCTGAGATGCTCTCGGGATTGATCTGCTCTGTGTAGTATTGACCACTTTCAATAATTGAAAAGGGCTCGGTGCAATAGGCAAACATCCCGTCACTTGAACGATGTAGGAAACGAGCAGTTTGCCAGATCTTGCGATTTCCTTTTTGGCGAATCATCCAAGTATTGCTGATGAAATTTCCTTCGTAGAAACTCTCCGCTTGTACCTCTTCGGTAAGTGTGAGACATAATCCTATTAATAATAGGGCAATGCATAATAGTTTTTTCATAAAATCCTTCTTTCTCTTTCTTTTTTGTTCACTCTAACACGGAAATTGCGCGGTTACAAGTTTCCAATGTGAAGAATTAGAGGGCATTTTAGATAGTAAATTGAAAAAAGGAGTAGTAAAAAATGGAAAAAGGGTTCTTTTTAAATTATTAAAAGAAAAGTTTAAATCCTATTGAACTTTTTTCCGAATTCGCATATAATAAATATGAACATATGAATAATCGTTCATTTGTAGGAGGGTGTATGAAAAAGATTCCAGAAGATCAACTTTTTGATTTAGCGATGTTTTATAAAGTTTTTTCAGATGAGACAAGATTAAAGATCTTATTTGTTTTGATTGATCAGTCTTACTGTGTTGGGGATATTGCGGAGTTGACCGGCGTCAGTCCATCGGCCATTTCGCATCAACTTCGAACTTTGCGACAACTGAACCTAGTGAAGGTTACAAAAGTAGGAAAAGAGGTATACTATACCTTGTCGGATCATCATATTTCTATTATTTTAGAGTATGGATTAAATCATATTTGTGAAAAGAGGGAAGAAAATGAAACTGAAAATGAATAGAGAACTCCAAAACATTGTCGTTAGTATTTTGTTCTTTTTGCTTGCCTTTTGTTTTCATAAAATTTTTATATTGTCTCTTATTTTTTACATCTTGGCTTACTTGGTGGTCGGGTATGATGTGTATCGTGATTTTTTTCACAATATTACTAAACATGCGATTTTTGATGAAAAATTTTTGATGATCTTATCGACGATTGGGGCTTTGATTATTGGGGAGTTTCCGGAAGCAGTATTTGTAATGTTGTTCTATCAGATTGGCGAGTATTTAGGGGATCAAGGAATTGATCGCTCTAAAGAGAAAGTGATGTCTCTTTTGGATCAACGAAGCGAAGTCGCTCATGTACTGGAGAAAGAGGAAATGATCTCTATTCCACTTGCCAAAGTTCAAATTGGCGCACATATTATTGTGAAGCCGGGGGAAATTATTCCATTGGATGGGGAAGTTCTCGATCAAGATGGTTACGTCGATAATGTGATGTTGACCGGAGAATCTCTTCCAGTATCGGTTCATGTTGGCGATATGGCTCTAAGTGGAGGACTGGTTCTTAATCAGCAACTTTGTTTAGAAGTAAAACGGTCGATGAAGGAATCCACAGTAAGTAAAATATTGCATTTGATTGAGGATACAGCGTCGAGAAAAACGGGAACTGAACGATTTATTACCAAGTTTGCGCGCATTTATACACCGATCGTCGTACTGCTTGGTCTAATCATTGGAATTGTCCCACCGTTATTTTTTGATGCCCCTCTTGCTACGTGGGTATACCGTGCTTTAATCTTTTTGGTTGCCTCTTGTCCATGTGCTTTGGTTTTATCGATTCCGCTTGGCTTCTTTTGTGGAATTGGCAGGGCTTCTCAAAGGGGCATTTTGATCAAGGGCAGTGACACCATAGAGAAATTGTTAAAAGTAAGGACCGTTGTATTTGATAAGACGGGAACGCTTACCAAAGGGACCTTTGAAGTGGTCGATATCGAAGCTGCCAAAGGCTTTCGCAAGTCGGATCTATTAAAGTATGCAGCCCATGTTGAAATGTATTCTAATCATCCTATTGCAACTTCGATTAGAGAACGTTATGGTAAAAAGTTGGTAGCCAAAGATCTTACAAGTTCCAAAGAAAAGAGTGGTTATGGTATCGAGGGCGTCTACTGTGGAAAAGAGATCTTTATTGGGAATCAGCGACTTATGGCAAAACATCATATTCCTTGTCCCGCCGTCGATCGCATTGGAACGGTACTCTATATGGCGGTGGATCAACAATATGCGGGCTACTTCGTTATTGCTGATGAATTAAGGAGCGATGCGAAAGAATTGATTGGAAAGTTGGAAAGACGGAATATCGAATCGATTGTACTATCTGGAGATAAAGAGTCCATCGTTCGTGACGTCGCCCAAAAGTTGGCCATCTCTTCTTATCGTTTTGAATTGCTTCCACAAGATAAGGTACAGTTCTTACAAGCGATGATCGAGCAAGTTCAGACTAAAAATTTGGTGGCTTTTGTTGGCGATGGGATGAATGATAGTCCTGCTTTAATGGCCGCTGATGTCGGTATTTCGATGGGTGGCATTGGAAGTGATGCCGCGATCGAAGCAAGTGATATGGTTATCATGAACGATCAGCTTTCGAAGATTGCCGAAGCACTTGATATTGCGCAATATACCAAGCACATTGTGCTTGAAAATGTCATCTTTGCTATCGGAATGAAAGTAGTGGTTCTTCTTTTAGGACTCTTTGGACTTACGGCAATGTGGATGGCGATATTCGCAGATGTTGGAGTCAGTGTTCTAGCGATTTTAAATTGTTTTCGTATATGGTATCAAAGGAAGTAACATTCCTTTTTCTAATTTATAAGAATTTGTAGTATAATGGAACAGAGGTGGTAATATGACAGATATAGAAATTGCTCGCGCTAGTAAAATGAAAGAGATAAGAGCACTTGTTGATGAGTTAAAACTTTCAGATGATGAAGTCCTCTATTTAGGTAAATATAAAGCAAAGATTTTGAAGACTAAAGAGGTCCAGCCCAAGGGGAAATTAATCTTAGTGACGGCGATTAATCCGACGCCCTATGGAGAAGGAAAGACGACCGTCAGTATCGGTCTAGCCGATGCGCTTCATGCTTTAAAAGAGCAGGTCTTATTAGTTCTTCGGCAACCATCCATGGGACCTGTATTTGGTATGAAAGGCGGCGCAACAGGAGGAGGGCGCTCTCAAGTTGTACCGATGGAAGAGATCAATTTGCATTTTACGGGAGATTTTCATGCGATCACTTCTTGTAATAACTTATTATGTGCGGCGATCGATAATCATATCCAACAGGGAAACGCCTTAGGAATCGATCCTGATCAAATCGTGTTTCATCGTTGTTTAGACGTAAATGATCGAGCTCTACGAGAAATAGAAATTGGTTTGGGTGGCTCTGCAAATGGGAAAGAGCGTCCTGAAAAGTTTACGATTACGGCGGCAAGTGAGATTATGGCTTTGTTCTGCCTTGCTACGACGCTTACAGATTTGAAACATCGCTTAGGCTCTATCATCATTGCTTATCGGAAAGATCAGACTCCGATCTATGCTCGCGATTTAAAAATTGAAGGAGCACTTACAGTATTATTAAAGGATGCTTTTGCTCCGAATTTGGTTCAGACCTTAGAACATACGCCGACTTTGATCCATGGAGGACCTTTTGCCAATATTGCCCACGGCTGTAACAGTGTCGTTGCGACCAAGATGGGATTGGCGTTAGCGGACTACGTCGTTACAGAAGCAGGATTCGGTGCAGACTTGGGTGCTGAAAAGTTTTTTGATATCAAATGCCGCAAGGCCAATTTGACTCCTAATGGGGTAGTTTTAGTGGCAACGCTTAAAGCCTTAAAGTACAATGCGGGAGTAGAAAAAGATCATATTTTAGAAGAGAACGTAGAGGCTGTAAAAAATGGTCTACCAAATCTAAAAGTGCATATCGAGAACATGAAAAAGTATCATGTTCCATTGATTGTCTGCTTGAATAAGTATCAAAACGATACGGATGCTGAAATACAAGTTGTCATGGATTACTGTAAGGAAGTAGGAGTTCCTTGTGTTGTAAGCGATGCTTATAGTCAGGGTGGAGTAGGAGCCATCGATTTGGCCAAGGCTGTAATCGACATGTGCCAAGAAGAAACTCAATTTCAAGTGCTCTATGATGAAAAAGACTCCATAAAGAATAAAATTGAAAAGATCGCCAAGGAAATCTATCGGGCCCAAGAGGTTCATTATTCTTTGGCAGCGGAAGAAAAAATTCGTGCTTTAGAAGCCTTGCAACTTGATCAATTTCCGATCTGTATAGCAAAGACTCAGTATTCTCTTTCTGATGATGCGAAAAAACTTGGAGCACCACAGAATTTTACGGTTACAGTGAAAGATGTCTATCTTTATCATGGAGCTGGATTTATCACCGTTTTGTTGGGGAACATTATGACGATGCCAGGATTACCTAAAGTTCCAAATTATGAGCAAATTGATTTAGATGAAGAGGGAAATATTATCGGTATTTTCTAAAAAGTATAATTTTGTGATTATTTTTCATACTATGATTGGTGAATTATATGAAAAATGATCTTTGGATGTTGTTGTTAGAGACCGTTGTATCGATTATCATGTTGTTTTTGATTACCAAATTAATTGGTCGCAAGCAAATTAGTCAGTTGAATATTTTTGATTTTATCATTGGGATTACCCTTGGTAATTTAGCGGCTGAGATGGCAGTCAATAAAGAGGTCTCTTTGGCGGGAGGCTTAATCGCTATGGCAGTCTATGCGTTCAGTTCGATTTTAGTATCTTACATTACGAGTAAGAGTATCCATGCGCGTCGGTTTATTACAGGTACACCGATTCTACTGGTTCAAAATGGCAAGCTGTTGTTGGAAGGGCTCAAAGAGGTACGCTTTGATATCAATGATTTTTTAGAAGAATGTCGTGTCAGCGGTTATTTTGATTTGAGTCAAATTGAATATGCGATTATGGAGGCCAATGGGCAAGTGAGTTTTTTACCTAAGAGTAAATATGCTCCTCTTACTCCAAACGATCTCAAAATCAAAACGACTTATAAAGGGCTCTGTGCGAATCTTGTCATCGATGGGAAAGTGATGAAAGAAAACTTGAAAAATATTGGTAAAGATGAGAAGTGGTTATTGAAACGATTAGAAAACAATGGTTATAAACAACTGGATGATCTATTGCTCGTGATCTGTGATGCGGATGAAAAGTTGACGATCTATGAAAAAAACAGTGACGAACCAGCGATTAATGTTTTAGAATAAAGGCCTTATCAAAAGGCCTTTTACCTTTGTTCTTTATAGAAATACTTGACATTTTCCATCAAAGTCGTTACTATAATTAGAATGATGAGGTGGTAGTGTGAACAACGAAGTTGAGCAAAGTAAATATTGGCATCGTTTTTGGACTGTTCCGAATGCTTTTACACTCTTGCGCATTTCTAGTTCGGTAGGTCTGATCACATTTTTAGCTAGTCAAGGCATCAATCCTGTAGGTCTTGGGAATTGGTTTTTGCCTAGTTGGGCCATTTTAACGGCCGCTACTGATTTTGTCGATGGTACTTTAGCGCGTGTATTGCATCAGCAATCAAAATGGGGGCAAGCACTTGATCCCATTGCGGACAAATTACAAAACTGGGGAATTGCTCTTACACTGATGGCCCAAAAGGTAATGCCTCTATGGGTACTTACCATCGGAGCTCGTGATCTTGCTGTAGGAGCTTTTACGGCAAAGAAAAAGTACGAGGACGGAAAGCGTCAAGAGCAGGAAGAACATCAGAATGAGGATCAGGATCAAGAAAAAACATCATTCTTTACTAAAATCAAGCAACACTATCGCACCTTTATGCGAGGTGAAGCCACGAGCCCTACTTATCCAGCCAAGATGAAAATGGCTTTGCAGTCAGCAGGGGCTATTGCTACATTGGCTTTTGGCTTTGGCAGCGCTAGTTTGCTTTCTCTAGGTACGATTGCTCTTGCTTCCATCGGCACGATGATGTTGCCCGATTTGTTTCCTACCACGGAAAAGAACAAACAAATTTGTAAACTTTTGGGAACTGCTGGGGTCACCATTTTAGGATCCTTACTTTTAGGCCCTAGCATGATTGCTCCGATCATGATGAGTTCAGCAATCAGCATGATGGTTCCAGAAGCTGTTGCGATTAAAAACAATAATTTTACCAAACCTTCTCCTTCTACGGAACCACCTAAAATTCAGTCTCCAGTTTTGCCTGAACATGAAGACCTCGATCAGGATTCTACCAAGGCGAAAGAGAAAAGTGCTTCTGTTACTTCTCGTGCTGAAGTAGACTATACAGCCGTTGATGAGTACATTGAAAAGCAGATGTTAAAAGCGAATGAGACAACTACCAAGGTAGAGGAACGTGGTTATCAATATAAGAGAAAATAAACTTTCTCTTTTCTCTTGCAACAAAATTTGATGTGTAATATACTGTTATCATAGGTAGGTGTGTGGTATATGTGGAAGATTTATAAAACCAATCAAGAAACTTTTGAACTAGAGACCATCGATGCTATCGAAGTTGGTTGCTGGATCGATGTCGTTGCACCTACGGAGCAAGAATTAGATGATCTTTCCAAACAGTTGAATGTCCCAAAAGAGTTCTTGCAAAGTGGTCTTGATGCAGATGAGAGGCCGAGAGTAGAAGTTGGAGAAAATCATAAGATGCTCATTGTCAATGTTCCCTATCTCCACGAGCGCAAACAATTTACTTCTATTCAGACAATCCCTTTATGCATTATCTTTGTTCGTGATTCCTACTTTGTCACCTTGTCTCTTAAAAAGAGTGAGGTATTAAATGAATTTAAAGAACAAAAAGTCAATGATTTTTATACTTATAAAAAAAGTCGGTTTATGATTCAACTCGTCTATCGTATTGCAAAATCGTATCTTAAATATTTGAGTGAAATTCAATCTCATATGGAAAAAGTAGAAGACTTGATGATCAAGGGTGCTAAAAATGATGAGTTGGTCAAATTGGTCGGATTACAAAAAAGTTTGGTTTATATTACGACCTCTTTAAAATCTAATGGTATTGTCTTAGAGAAGATTCTAAAGGGAAATACCATCGATCTTTATGTCGAAGATCAAGAACTTTTAGAGGATGCGATCATAGAGAATAATCAGGGAATTGAAATTTCGAACTTATATCGAGAAATCTTAGCTGGAATGACAGATACTTTTGCGACGATCATTTCTAATCATTTGAATACAGCTATGAAATTCTTGGCCGGAATTACCATCGTCTTTTCCATTCCAACGATGGTGGCTTCGTTCTTTGGAATGAATATTCCGTTGGGACCATTTAAGTATAATCCAATGTCATTCTTCTTATTATTATCGATTTCAGTGATGTTATCTTTGCTCGTTGCCTATATTCTCAAGAAAAAAGATATGTTATAAAAAGATCTCACTCGCTAGGAGGGAGATCTTCTTTTTTTTCATCTTCTTCATCTTTTTTGGAATCGTCTGTTTCAGAATCCGTAGATTTTGATTCTTCTGGTTCTGGACTTGCTGGTGGTTGATCTTCAACAATCGTAATTGTACCAGTATAGACAGTGTTGTTATAAGTAATCGTATATTGATAGGATCCTGCTTTTGTAACATTGACACTCGATAAGTCGATTTTAATTTGGTTTCGTATTTGATCGGTCAACGGTTCGACAATGTAGCTTTCAAGATCTGTAGGTAATGATTCATGAAGTTTTAATGAGAGTTGTTTGAGCGTCAATTTTTCAAGAGTTTGGGTTTCTGGTTGTGGTTGCTCTTGCGTATTTTTTTCAACGATAATTGTACCTTTAAATACTTTTTTCTGATATGTGATTGTATAAGTGTAACTTCCTACTTTCGTCATGTCCACTTTGCTTGTATCTAGAACTAATTGTTGTAAAATAGGATTCGCTACAGGCTCATTTATATAACTTTGAACATCCATGCTCAATGCAGCATTCAGTGAAAGATGCAATTCTTTTAAAGTAATCACTAAATCTTCTTCGATTGGAATATCGGGATTTCTCTTGGTTTCGTTATAGGAAAGTGCAGTAGATGTTGGTAAAGCGAGTTCCATATATGTGCCAGTACCGATCATGCCAAGTCCTAAGATTGTCAAAGAAGAGGTAATGATTATTCTCGTTTTAGGCTTCATTCTATCCCTGCTTTCTATTCTTAAATTAATTATAATATCTTTTTTGCATTGTTACAACACAAATTATATCATGTTGACAGTAATTTGTTAAATTTCTATCTCTTTTGACATTGATCGTACAGGAAATAATTTTTGCATTAAAAAATAAAAAATATAGTATAAAATTGTTTTTTGGGTACAATCTAATAATGTCACAACTGATGTTGTGATGTATAAATCCCAAGTGTTCTTGGGATTTTTTGATGGTTATGATATAATAAGAAGGAAAGTAAGTGAGGTATGTGAAACGAAAAAAGCTTAAGAAAAGTGTGATCGTGGTCTTTCTGCTTCTTCTTTTAGGAATTGGTGGAATGGTAGGAATGCAGTATGTCAAACATTCTTCTAAAACGCCCAGTACCAAAAGTGAAAAAGTAGATTATGTAGCGATGATTTTAGAACATCAGAACGACTTATCGTTCGATGCGGATTTCTTACGTTGGGTGGATCAACAATATCCGGATGCTTTACAAAAGATTGATCTTGCCTTGCAGGAAGAACGTTATCAGAGGGCACTTTGGCATGAAGTTACAGGAAGCTCTTATTTTGTCCTTCAAGATCTTTATCAAGACAACTATCAAAATCGGACGGATGTCCAAGTGATCGGAAAGGCCCAAGAGGAAGTAGAGATCGGTTATGCAGGAGATGTTTCTTTGGCTGATAACTGGGATATTATGCCTTATTATAAAAGCCGTGGTGGTATTACAGGCATCTTGTCAGAAGATCTACTTTCTTATATGAGGGAGCAAGACTTCTTGATCGTGAACAGTGAATTTCCTTTTAGTGATCGTGGCAGTGCGATGCCAGGGAAGCAATATACCTTTCGAGCTGCGACTAAGAATGTAGATATTTACCATGAGATGGGGGTCGATTTGGTGACGCTTGCGAACAATCATGTCTATGATTTTGGAAGGGATGCTTTCTATGATACATTATCTACGTTAAAGGGTGCTTCTATTCCTTATATTGGTGCGGGAGTAAATATCGAAGAAGCAATGCAACCTTATTACTTGATTGTAAATGGTTATAAGATTGCTTTTCTAAATGCTACCAGAGCAGAAAAATATATTTTGACGCCAGAAGCTACGGAAACAGAAGGTGGAGTTTTTCGTTGTTATGATCCTACAGCTTTTGCGAATAAAATTTCTCAAACGAAGCAACAGAGCGATTATGTTGTCGCACTTGTGCACTGGGGAACAGAGAATACACACAATCTTGAAAACGTTCAAAAAGAGACGGGAAGACTCTATATTGACAGTGGTGCCGATATGGTCATTGGAACGCATGCCCATGTGTTACAAGGAGTCGAGTTTTATAATGGCAAGTTGATCGCCTACAATTTGGGAAACTTTATTTTCAATGATTACACGATTGATACGGGTATTATCACATGGAAGTTAAAAAATGATGGCAGCAGCACTTTTTACTTTCTTCCAGCTTTACAGAAAGATTGTTATACCAAAGTTGTAACCGATGAAGAAAAGACTGAACTTCTTTCGGACATGACTTCATGGAGTATCAATACCACCTTTTTAGAGGATGGAGAAATTGTCGCCAATCAATAAAAACGTGTCTTGTTACACGTTTTTTTTCTTCTTATTTATGGAGTGACAACTCGTAGCTTTGATCGATCAATCGATAAATCTTTTCGATTGGCATGCTGTTATCAAGTTTTACGGTAATCCAACTGTTCTTGTTCATGTGGTAGCCTGCAAACACGCTTTTATGATCGACGATCTCGTCGGTTTTGCCTTTTTCGTATCGCAAATCTATAATTTCTGTCATGTTATCTGAAGGAAGACCTAGTTTATTTTCGGCGACCGTCATAAAGACTCCATACCATTTTTGATTTTTTTTGTTTCGCACAATGGCATCTTGGGGAAATTTTTCCCATAAGTATTCTAGTTCATCTTGGTAGTGATCTTTCAGATATTGAATGACTAAGTGCGTCTGTTTATTTTGAAAAGAATTCATGGTTGTACACTTATTCATGACCTCTTGTAATAACTGTTCGTATTCGTTTTTTAGTGTTTCCACAAAACTTCCAGAAGCATTTTTTATATCGACCAAAATGTATTCTTCGCCACTCTCTAGATCGATCACTTTTGAGGTTTGTTGATCTTTGGAAAAATCTATAATCACTTGGAAGTGTTGGTTTCCAATGAAGGTTTTCAAAAAATAGTGATCGCCTTCTTGAACAAAGCCATTGTCTAATAATTGGTCATAGGCAATTTCGCGGTTTATCAGTTCATCTTTTAGATTGCGCATTTGCTTCACTCCTTTTGACTTTATTGATAAAAATGTCGATGTTGCTTCTGGTAAGTTTCGTTATGTTTTATGACATGCAAGTTCCTTTGCTTTCTTTCCTTGATAACTATCTCGTCGTGCCAGTTCTTTATCAATTTCATTTAAGACTCCAAACTTTTTGATCAGCCATGCAGGTTCGACGAGGTCTTCTACTTTGGGATCTCCTGTAAGGCGATGAATGACGATCTCTGGGCGCAGTAGTTCTAGTTGGTCACAGACGATATCGACGTATTCTTCCCGGGAGAGCACTTTAAAATGTTCTTTTTGATAGAGATTATTTAAAGTGGTGTCTTTTAAGATATGTAACATATGGATTTTGATTCCTTGAATATCCAGTTGATTTAAATATTGGACCGTCTTTAGCATCTCTTCTTTGCTTTCATAGGGAAGCCCATTGATGATGTGCACGACGACATTGATATCTCTAGCTCTCAGTTTGGAAACCATTTCTTCAAAGCACGCCAGTGTATGGCAGCGATTGATGAGCCGGCTCGTCTTTTCGTGGATGGTCTGTAGTCCTAGTTCGATCGTCAAGTATGTTCTTTTCGAGAGTTCTTCTAAATAATCTAAACATTCATCTGTAATTGCATCCGCCCGGGTGGCAATATTGAGTCCAATGACGTCATCGAGGTTTAAGATGGTCTCATATTTCTCTTTTAAGACGGCAAGTGGTGCATAAGTGTTGGTGTTGGCTTGAAAGTAACCGATGTACTTACTATGGGGCCACTTTTTCAAAATCATATCTCTTACTTCTTGAAATTGGGTCGTAAGACTTTTTTCTTTCGCTCCAGCATAGTCTCCACTACCTAGTTTGGAACAGTAGATACATCCTCCGTAGCCTTTTGTTCCATCGATGTTGGGACAGGTAAAGCCAGCATTTAAACTGACTTTGAACACTTTAGAATGAAATTTATGTTTATAAAAGTAATCTAGTGTGTGATACCGTTTGTTAGAGTCGCTATATAAAAAGGTTGTCATGCATCCTCCTTCTAGATGATCGATAAATAAAGGGCTTTGATAAATTCATGGGGCATTAAAATAGAAAGTTCCATCAATCTTCTTCGATCGTGATCGGTCTTTTGACTTTTAATTTTGTGATAGAGATAGACCGTGATTTTTTTGGTGTTTAATAATTCCTTGATCTTCTTTAATTTTAGTTGTTCTTCTACATCTTGAAATTCCTTCATCTGTTCTTTTTTTATCCTGTTTTTTAATTGGCGATTGAATTTGCGAAGGGTATAAATTTTTTCCTCCGGTACTTCAAAAATTTGTCCTAACTGTTCGACGGTTTCTAAAAGATCGGCATTTTTCTTTTGGTGAGATTCTATTCTCGTATAGAGTGCCACTTTTAAAATTTGGTCTAAAACTTTTGAATTTTCTTGGGATACTGTTTGCTTGATTGCCTGAATCACAAGAGGTGCGTAGTGTTCGTTTAGTTTTCGAATCTGCCCCTTACGAAAAGTAAAGCGTTTTCCTTCTAGTTTTCCAAACGTTTTCATCGTTTCAAGATATCCTAAACGACTGCCATGAAGGGCTGCTTCTTTATCAAAGTAAAGAAAAGAATCTAGTTGATTTTGTGGAGATAAATAGGTAATTGGGATGGATGGATCTTTGATTTTTTGATGTATGCCAACAGCTTTTAAATCGACCGCAATGATGTTTTCTGCTCCTAAGTCGATCGCAAGATTGATTGGTAAAACGTCATAGTAACCACCATCGATATAATCGTTTCCTTCAATAGTCTTTTTTTGAAAGGCGGGGAAGCAGGAACTGGAAGCAATAAGATAAGGGATGAGGTTCTGGGGTGTCAGATCTTGTTTTTTGATCAGTTCTGGTTTTTTGGTCGTCGTATTGTAAGTTACAAGTCCAAAATCAATCGGTGTTGCAAAAAAACGTTTAGAGTTCATTGCTTTCCTTAACATTTTTTCCAAATTGGAAACATCTTTTCCTCCATCTTTTAAAAAACTTTTTCCATAGTCTTTGAGCAGTTCCATCTCGGTTGCATCTTTTGTCAAGTTGGAATCGAATATATTGTTAAAAGTGAGTTTATACCACAATTTTTTGGCTTTTCGATAGGATTTTTGTACCATCATCGCCCCGTTTAAGGCACCTACTGAAGTGCCGGTCACGATGTCATAGTGAATGTGGAGACGGCGTAGGGCTTTCCAAACCCCTAATTCATAACTTCCTTTGCTTCCTCCACCTGATAAGACGACGGCCGTTTTCATAAATATCACCAAAATTAGTATAACATAAATTATGAATACGTGTTATACTATTGTTAGATCATAGGAGGAGTTATGGCGACGGTAAAAAAGAAGAAATTGAAAAAAAGTGCGAAAATATTATTGTTTTTAGGTATTTTGATTGTCGTTTTGATTTCTGTACCAGTGGGCTATCGTCTATATCATGGCAGTCGTCTTGGAAAGCTACACTATGACAAGGCGGCGATCCAGACCATTCTCAAAAAGCACAAGCAATCTTATGTCTATGAAGTGGGAGAAAACAAAACTATAAATGCGGCTTTTCAAAGTAAGGACTACCAAGAAAAAAATTTGAAAATCTATCAAGAAGTTCCCTATCAGGAACAGAAAGATCTGATTAAGAATATCAATCTTTTGGTCGCTAAAGAATATACGACACCAGAGATCAGCGCGATTGTCAGTCGTGGCAACAACGAAGAAGTAAGTGCTTTTGCGAAGCGAGATAAAGAAGAAGATGTCTTAGATTTTTTACAGTTTGATTATGCCAAGCTTGCCAACTATGACCGCTATGTAGCGTATTCGATGCAGGAGCGGGAAGATGACGATGATACCGTTACCTACGTCAATTTGAATCTTGATAAACCTTATTATGAGGATGCTCAGAAAGTTACCGAGCAAAGTTTGACGATGCTCGTCAACAAGTACCATCAATTAGGAGAAGATTATGAGCCTAAGGATTTGATGAAGATTCAAGAAAAATATGCCGTAGACGATGAACAATTCATGATTAAAGAAGCGGTAATCGCTTTTGAAGAGATGGCGGCGGAAGCTGAAAAAGAAGGTTATTCTATTCTTGCTAACTCGGCTTATAGAAGTTATCAAGATCAGCAAGATACGTATGATTTGTATCTTAATACTTACGGCCAAAAATATGTTGACAATTATGTGGCTGTGCCTGGTTATTCCGAACATCAGACAGGACTTGCCTTAGATGTGGCTTCGGGAAATAGCAAAATCTTTGCTGATTCCAAAGAATATAATTGGATGCTTGAAAATAGTTATAAATTTGGTTTTGTCATGCGTTACCCTAAGAGTGAGGAGCAGGTTACTGGATACAAATATGAATCTTGGCATTATCGTTATCTTGGAAAAGAACTTGCTAAAAAAGTTTACGATAGTGAATTGACTTACGATGAGTATTATGCGAGATTTTTAGATCGGTAGTGGAGGTGTAAAATGAAAAATAATACTAGAAAGGTTGCGTTGATCTGTAGCGCCATTGCAGTTGTTTGCATCGTATCGGGCGTCATCTTTTATATGATGAATCGTCCTAAGATGATTTTGGTGGATACTCTACAAAAAATGTCTAATACAGTATTGGATGTATTTCGGGTGGACGACGCTACCTCTAAGGAAGATGATCGTTATCAAATTCAAATGAAGGGAACCCTTACATTCGACTCATCGCTTGGCGTAGATCCGTTCGGTTTACTTTTAAAATATCAGACGGATCAAGAACTGGATGAAAGTCTTATCGATTTGGCATTGACAAGTAATGATACTGAGCACTTGGGAATGAACATTTATCTCAAAGATCAAATTCTCTATTATCAATTACGAGAAATTATGGATCGTTACTATTCTAATCCGATTGATCTAGGAGAAGATGCTACAGAAGAATCTATTGATCATATCAAATATTTAGTAGAGATCTTTTTAAAACAAGTCGAACACCATTTGAATCAATCCAACGTAAAAGAAAAGTCTTCTACACTTTCGATTGCTGGTGAAGAGCTCGATGTCAAAAGAATCTCTGTAACTTTTACTAATTCTATGATGAAGGCTATTTTAAAAGATACAGTCCAGAAGATCGAAAAGGATTCTAAGGCTATGGATATTGTCGTGAATCTTTTAAATGTTGACAATGCGCAAGATGCAAAAGAACAACTGGATGCCCTCATAGAGGATGAAAACTCATCCAGTGAAGATTCTGATTTGTTTACTTATCTAGTTTATGTTAAGAGTAATACCGTTGTGGGCCAAGCAATCGAACAAGATGGTACACAAATTCAAGTGATCGATTATCAAGGCGATATCACAGTTTCATATAGTGAAAATGGCAGTGATTTATTGAGAATTCAATTCGTCAAGGATAAAGATACGAATTATCAAATCTCTGGTAGTATCGGCGGAATGTACGATCTTATGGGTACCTATGAAAACACCGGGGAGCAATTCAATTTATACTTGCAACTTTCTGCTTTAGATCAGGAACTTGGAAGTTTGGTAATAATGACGAGTGATACCGATTCTTTAACGATGGAGCTTAATATCAACGGACTTCTTCAGACTACGTGGTCACTTGACTATCAGACTATTGAAAATCTTGATTCAGTAGATCTTTCTAATAGTGTGGATTATAGTACTGTCAGTGACGAAGAACTTGAAGCAGTGGGAGAAAAGTTGATCGCAAAATTGTTCGCATTCCCACCTCTTCAAAACCTTTGGAATACGTTCAGTCAGGTCAGTATGTAAATGGAAAAGTTCGAGATTGTCTTCGATCGTTTGGCGCGTTCGAAGTTTCGAAGTCGATTTCACTTGACAGATCGGGATCGATCTTATATCGATGAAAAAGGATGGGACACGATCGAACGCCATGCATGCGATTTTATTGCCCAACGGCTAGCACCTGATCCCATCAAAAATGATGGTAAGCAGACGCCGATGCGTGGACACCCCGTCTTTGTTGCTCAGCATGCCACAGCCACTTGTTGTCGCGGTTGTCTTTCCAAATGGCATCATATTCCAGAACACCGGCCTTTATCGAAAGAAGAGCAGGCATATGTCGTGCAACTGATTATGGCTTGGTTAAAAAAAGAAAAATGACTTATGAGACCTTCAGGTCTTTTTTTGTGCTCTAAAAAAATTGCATAGAATGTTCTTATTTTGTGAAGAAAAACTTTTAAAAATAAGTAATTTATGATATTCTATAACTAGAATAAGAAGGTGATTGGATGTATCCACTAGGTACGCAATTTCAAGTTGATTATACAAAAGCAGTACCCAATTTGGCTGCCGTGATCCAAGGAAAGCACTATCGCATTACGGTTTTGACAGAGCGACTTGTGCGTTTGGAATACGCATCTAATGGTACATTTTTTGATGCACCTTCGCAACTTGTCTACTGTCGCAATTTTGAAGTTCCTCCATTTACTAAAAAGGAAGACGAACGTTTTTTAGAGATCAATACAAAATATTTTAAATTAGAGTATGAAAAAGAACAGCCTTTTGAGGGACCTTCTTTCGATCCTAAAAGGTATTTGAAAATTACTTTGAATACTACGGACAAAGATCAAGAAAAAGTTTGGTATTATGGGCATCCTGAAGTTCGAAATTACGGTGGGGTAGGAACTGCTTTTGATATGCCGAAAAATAAAAAAGATTCTTTTCCTCATGGCTTATATTCGATCGATGGTTTTGCCAGCATCGATGATAGCTTCAATCAATGGATTTTGCAAGATGGAACTTTAAGTCCCAAGGCAAAGGGAAACGTCGATATTTATGTTTTCTGTTATCAAAATGACTTTCAAATGGCGTTAGAAGATTATTATCATTTGACGGGATTTCCACCGTTGATTCCACGTTATGCACTTGGAAACTGGTGGTGTCGAGATTCTTCATATGATGAGCGAACGCTTTTGGATCTCATCGCACATTTTGAAAAAAATCAGATTCCTCTTTCGGTTCTTTTACTAGATCATGATTGGCACATTAAAGAGTATGGAAATATGAAGGATCTATCTTCTGGTTTTACTTTTCAGCCGTCGCTATTTTCAAATCCATCCGCGACAATCAAGATGCTGCACGATAAGAACATTCATGTCGGACTCAAGATCAATCCTAAAGAGGGAATTTTTCCATATGAGCAATTCTATGCGATGGCTTGTCAGTATTTGGGAATTCCAAATGATAAGATTATTCTGTTCGATCCTTTGAATCCGAAGTTTTTAGATGTCTACATGAAGCTTTTCTTGCATCCATTAGAGACACTTGGCGTGGACTTTTTCTGGAATGATTATGATGAAGAAAACGAGCTCTTTCTCTGGGCCCAGAATCATTATCAATATTTAGATTCGGGACGCGTTAAAAGTAAACGCAGCATGTATCTATCAAGGGGCGCTAAAGTGGCACCGCATCGTTATCCAATTCTTTATTCTGGAAAAAGCAAAGTAGGATGGGATACACTGCGGATGTTGCCAACATATAACATCATGGCTTCTAACAGCGGAGTCTCTTGGATCAGTCATGATATCGGTGGAAACTACGGCGGCATCGAAGAAAGTGAACTTTATATTCGTTATATCGAATTAGGGGTATTTTCTCCTATCTTACGTTTTCATGCCGCAAAGGGACATTATTACAAGAGGGAACCTTGGTTGTGGGATGTCAAGACCGAGCATATTGCTTTTGATTATTTAAAACTTCGTCATCGACTTCTACCTTATCTTTATACCGAAGCTTATACTTATCATCAAACCGGAAGACCGCTCTTGCAACCGTTCTATTATCAGTATCCTTGGGTATATGATGATGACCATTTTAAAAATCAGTATTTTTTTGGTAGCGAGATGTTTGTCAGCCCAATTTTAAGTAAAAAAGATCCGGTAATGAATCGGACGATTCATTCTTTCTTTGTACCTGATGGTATATGGTACGATTTTAAGACCGGTAAAAAATTCCCTGGTCCCAATCAATATGTCTCCTTCTTTAAAGAAGAGGATTATCCAGTCTTTGTACCAGCTGGAGCTATTTTGCCGCTAGCGGATGATAAGGAATGGAATGCGAAAGGAAATCCAAAAGCACTCGAGATTATGTTGTTCCCTGGAGCCAATCGTCGCTATGAACTTTATGAAGATGATGGAGAGAGTGCCCTATATCAAGAGGGAGCCTATTTCAAAACTTCGATTCAAACAACTTATGCCAAGGATCGTTATCAGGTAGTGATTGAACCTATCGGAGGACGACAAGGAATTCTGCCTAGTGTGCGGGATTATAAATTGCGTTTTCGGAATACCAAAATGTTCGGACAAGTGCAGGTACTTTGCAATGAGCAGTTGATGAAAAATATCAAAGTATACTCAGAGGATAACGATGTTGTAATTGAAGTCTTTGCTATTCCAACGATTGGTAAGCTCGATGTGACCTGTGTTGGATCCAATGTGGAAATCGAGGCAGTTCGTTTGATTAATGAAGATATCAACAGTATTTTGATGGATCTACAAATTGAGACGACACTCAAAGAAAAGATTGCCTCTGTCCTCTTTAGCGATCTACCGATCAACCGAAAGCGAATCAATATTCGTAAACTGAAACGACAGGGACTTACGAGACCACATATAAAATTATTTTTAAAATTACTTGAATATATTGAACAAATCTAATATACTAGTACTATGTTGAAATGTTGGCAGTAGTAGTAATAAGCCAGAGATCGATAGAGACACTGTGGTTGGTGGAAACAGTGGAGGATGTCTTATGAACTTGATTGCCTGAAGCATTATGGAGCAGTCCGTTAAAACTTTAAGCCGCATAAGTAATACTTATGAAGTAAGGTGGTACCGCGTGCAAGACGTCCTTATGTATGAGGGCGTTTTTATATAGGAGGAAACGATGAGAGAAGTAATTTTGTTTGTATTAACCTTTATTTTTTTCGATATGATCTATTATGTCTTTACTATTCGCAAAGAGGTCAATAAAATAAGGGGAAAAAGCAAGGGCAAGGCCCAAAAAGCTAAAAAAAAGAAGAAGGTCGATGAAGCTAAGCTGCCTGTCGAGATCAATTACATGGTGTTACGGTATCGCTTGGATATGAATAAGATCGTTTATTGGAGATTCTTGCAAATCATGGGAGTGGTCACTTCGTTTGATCTTGCTTTGGTAGTGACGATCGTCAGTTTTATTGAGAGTACTGGTTTACAACTGGTCGTAGGGCTCGTGTTATTAATTCCGATTTTAGTGTTATCATACCATTTTATCGGACTATATTATCGTAAGAAAGGAATGACACTCGATGTATAATTATAAGAAAATAGAAAAAAAGTGGCAAAAATATTGGAAAGATCATCAGACATTCAAGACGGATGTTTGGGATTTTTCGAAGCCGAAGTATTATGTTTTAGATATGTTTCCTTATCCATCTGGCGTTGGACTTCATGCGGGGCACGTCGAAGGATATACAGCAACTGATATTGTATCGAGAATGAAAAGGATGCAGGGGTATAATGTTCTTCATCCAATGGGCTATGACTCTTTTGGTTTACCTGCGGAACAATATGCAGTACAGACTGGAAATCATCCAAGTGGATTTACGGAAAAGAATATTGCCTATTTCAGTGAACAATTAAACTCGCTTGGTTTTGATTATGACTGGGATAAAATGGTTTCGACGAGCGATCCTCAGTTTTATAAGTGGACCCAGTGGATTTTCAAACAGCTCTATCAAGATGGTTATGCCAAGTATGTCGATATGCCAGTCAACTGGTGCCCTGAACTTGGAACGGTACTTTCTAATGATGAAGTAGTGGACGGTAAGTCAGAGCGTGGTGGGTATCCTGTTATCAGACGCAATATGAAGCAGCTTTGTATCGATCAAGTGGCGTTTGCTGAAAAACTTTTGGAAGGTCTTAACGAAATCGATTGGCCAGAATCGACCAAGGAGATGCAACGAAATTGGATCGGCAAGTCTATAGGAGCCCACGTTACCTTTAAAATTGCAGGGCACGATAAAGAATTCACGGTCTTTACGACGCGTTGTGACACGTTGTTTGGAGCTACTTACTGTGTACTTGCCCCTGAACATGCTTATGTCGATGAGATTACGACGGAAGAACATCAACAAGAAGTGGAAGAGTATAAAAAGATGTGTGCCTCTAAGAGCGATTTGGAGCGAACCGAACTCAACAAAGATAAAACTGGTGTCTTTACCGGTGCTTATGCGATCAACCCTGTCAATAACGAACAGATCCCTATTTATATCAGTGACTATGTTTTAGCAAGTTATGGAACTGGAGCCATTATGGCGGTACCTGCACACGATGAAAGAGACTATGCCTTTGCGAAAAAGTTTAATATTCCAATCATTCAAGTATTGGAAGGAGGCAATATCGATCAAGAAGCCTATACCGGTGACGGTGTTCATATCAATTCAGAATTTTTAAATGGACTTGGCAAAGAAGAGGCCATCAAGAAAATGGTTGCTTGGTTAGAGGAGCATCACTGTGGTAGTCGTAAAGTGAACTATCGCTTCCGTGAATGGATCTTCGCTCGACAAAGATATTGGGGAGAGCCTGTACCAATCGTACATTTAGATGATGGAACGGATGTAACGCTCAGTGATGAGGAACTACCTCTTGTTTTACCTGAGTTAGAGGATTATAAAGGACATCTTGGCAAGGCTCCACTAGAAAATGCGACAGAGTGGAAAGAGTATACGACGAAAGATGGCCGTCACGGCGTGCGCGAAACTTCGACGATGCCTGGTAGTGCTGGCTCTAGTTGGTATTATTTCCGTTATATTGATCCAAACAACGATAAAGTGTTCTGTGATCCTGAACTTGCTAAACACTGGTTGCCAGTTGATTTATACATGGGTGGACCTGAACATGCCGTAGGGCATTTGATGTATTCTCGTATTTGGAATCGTTATCTCTACGATAAAGGATTGTCTCCAGTCAAAGAGCCATTTAAACGACTTGTCCATCAAGGAATGATTTTAGGAGAAAATGGTATTAAGATGGGAAAACGTTATCCAGAGTATGCCATCGATCCAAAAGATATTGCTGATGAATATGGTGCTGACACCCTTCGTCTATATGAGATGTTTATGGGACCTATCGAAGCTTCTAAGCCATGGAGTCCTACGGGAGTTGATGGAGCTAAGAAGTTTATCGATCGTGTATGGCGATTCTTTACGAATTTAGACAACTTGACGGAAGAAAGCGATGGTACACTTGATAAAATCTACAATCAAACGGTGAAGAAGATCACGGAAGATTTTGAAAACCTTGGTTTCAATACGGCCATCAGTCAAATGATGATCTTTGTGAATGAATGTTACAAAGTCGGCAAATGTCCAAAAACATATGCGGAAGGCTTTGTTAAAATGATGAGCTGTGTCACTCCTCATGTCGGCGAAGAAATGTGGCAAATTTTAGGACATGAAGAGACGCTTGCTTATGAGCCATGGCCAACTTATGATGAGGGGCAATTAGTAGAAGATGAAAAAGATATTGCTGTTCAAGTCAATGGTAAAGTAAGAGCTACCATCAAAGTCCACAATGATGACAGTGAAGAATTGATCAAAGAGAAAGCTATGAAGAGTGAAAATGTCATCCGTCACATTGACGGCAAAGAGATCGTCAAAGTGATTGTCATCAAAGGAAAGATTGTCAATATTGTAGTGAAATAGGAAGCTTTGGCTTCCTTTTATGTTCCGGTAGTAACGCTTGACAGCAAGGGGGGGGGGGTTATTATATAATATTAATGAAAATATTGTTTGTTGAAAAGAGGTGGATTCTATAACAACTATTTATTTAATTAGACACTCTAAACCAATAAAAGTTAATAATAATTTTAATAACGATAATTTGCAAATTCAAAATGAGAAATCTTCGCTTTCTATAGAAGGAGAACAAATAGCCCAAGAAAAATTAAACAAAGAGGAATTTGACAATGCTGATATTTTGTTTTCTTCAAATTATGTGAGAACTATACAAACTGCCAAATATTTAGCTGATAAAAATAATTTGGAAATCAATGTGGTAAGTGATTTAGGAGAAAGAAAATTTGGCATTTCTTCTTGGAATGAATTCCCACCAGATTTTGAGATCCATCAATTTAAAGATGAAAATTATAAAATTGGAAATGGGGAAAGTCAAAAAGAAGTTAGAGAACGATTATTAAATTTTGTAAATTATTTATTAGGTGAATATAAAGATAAAAAAATATTAATTGTTGGCCACTCAACTGCTTTTGCCTTTTTATTAGGTAATTGGTGTGAAATTAATTATGATGATTGTTATAAATTTAAAGGCAATACCTTTTTTGATGGTAAATGGAATTATTGCGAAACGTTTAAGTTAGAATTTGATAATAATAACAATTTAGCTAACATTGAAAATATAAAATAAGAGGCATTTTATGAGTAAATATTTTTGGAAATAAAGGGGTTAATTTTAATTATAAGATTGATGAAGTAAATGTAGCAGATACTTGGGAATCCTAATACTTTTGATCCAAAAGAAATGGGAGGATTTAATTTTAGTACGGAAGATAAAATATTAAGATGGTTAGTTCGAGGAGATACTCTTTATGATGTAATAATTCCGGAAGATACTGGATTGTCCTAGCGAGTCAGCTCCACATGGAGTATTTCGAAGTAATAAAATAATATTAACAAATCCAAGACCAATGACCGATGAGATTGCCATGCAGTTTTATTTAAAATCTGACTTGCCAGATAAATCTTATTATAAATCTTTAGCGGGTTGTGCTATTAGAGGTTATAGGGAAACTTGTTTAAAAATCATTAAAGACAGAGTTAATAAAGATAATGTAGATTTAGTTTTATCAGAAATTGATGATTTTGTTTCGCCATATAATGGTGCTGAAACCAATCAAAGTGAGTTAGAAGTGTATAACGAAGTAATGAGCATACTCCATGATATTAAAAAAGTTAAGTAATAAAAACTAATTTATATGAGAATAACAAAAAGATTTAAATGTAAAATGTGTTTATTGTAGGAGGTATATATGGAAAAAGCAAACAAAAAAATTATTTATGAATATTTATTGGTTAACAGTGCATATCGTCATGAATTTGCACAAATGACTGATGATAAGCAATACACAAGGTGGCATGAATATAATAAAGAAGCATATGACAGTTTGGGTCATAGATTTAATTCTATATTAGGTTATACTGGACAAACAGATGAAGACTTTATGCAATTTATGTCTTCAGTTCAGTTATCACCAGAACAAAAACGAGCATTAGTTGAACTTAGAAGAGAACCAATGTTTAAAAAATTAATGGGAGAAACTGCTTTGCAACAAAAATCAGAATTAGAAAGTGTATTAGGAAGTAAAATAACTGCTGAAGGCATGACTTTTGCTGATGAATATGGTGCGGAAGTTTCATTTAAAACGGAAGAACAATTGGAAACAGAAGAAAATGCTTATCATGAAAAATTAGGTCAATTATTAGCCTCTGGTACTATTACAGAAGAACAATATGAGCGGTATAATCAAAACATTCAATATATATATACTTACTACGTTAGTCTTTCTAATGGGGAACAGATACCTTTTAGAAAAATGACAGATACACAATATGAACAAATTGAGCAAAACGCAGAAAACCGAGGAGTTAATTTTGATGAGCAACTAAGAAAAGAAAATGCTGATTTACGGTTTTTGCATGGCAAGAGGCAAGATTTGATGTCAGATATTGTGGCAGAACAAGAGCGAAGAAAACGAGGGTTGGCCGATGATTTAAATAAACAGACGGAAAACACAATGGCAAATCATAATATAGATGATAACAGTATATCCAAGTAATTTAAATGTTCACTCGTTTGTATCATTAATAAGTAGGAAGCTTTGGTTTCCTTTTTTCATTTTTTGACATAATATGTAGTAGGAACATGTTATAGTGATTTTGGTGATGATATGAAAGTAAAAGTAATTGATGAAGCACATGAAAAAGATTTAGAGAAGAGTGTGAATGATTTTTTAGATGAAATAGAAGGAGATGTCATCGATATTAAGTTTCAAGTGAGTACCTCTGTTTTTTCGGAAGAGCAGATCTATTGTTTTTCAGCCATGATTATCTATCATAAATAGAGTAGTTTGAAAATTATCTAAAATGTGATATGATAAGTTTACTTAGATTAGAAGTTAGGAAGTGGCAAAGTGAAAAAAATGATGAAAAAAAACAACTTTATGCAAGGAGCTTTTATTGCTACTTTAGGTATTGTCTTGACGAAGATTATCGGGATTTTATATGTCATTCCTTTTTATCAAATTATTGGTGAAAAGGGTGGAGCGTTGTACGGATATGCTTACAATATTTATTCGATTTTCTTGAGTGTTTCTTCGGCAGGTATTCCGATGGCAATCAGTAAATTGATCAGTGAATATCATACCCTTGGTTATGAAAGCGCTAAAAAACGAGCTTTTCAAATGGGCAAACGCATTTCGATGATTTTGGGAGCACTTTGTTTTATCATCTTGATTGTCTTTGCGCCCACGATTGCCAAATTGATCATTGGTGATATTGAAGGTGGCAATACGCTTGGACAGATCACGTTTGTCATTCGCGTGATTTCCTCTGCCGTCCTCATCGTACCTATTTTAAGTATCTATCGTGGTTATTTTGAAGGACATAAGTTTATTGCTCCAACTTCTTTTAGTCAGGTGTTGGAACAACTCGTTCGCGTTGTGATTATTATCTTTGGTAGTTTCCTAGCCTTAAATGTATTCCATCTATCCCTTACAACGGCAGTTGGAGTCGCAGTCTTTGGCGCTACCGTCGGAGCGTTGGTATCTTATTTATATTTGGTCGATAAACGATTTAAGAACAAGAGCCAATTTGAACAGAAGAGCGAGAGCGTCAAAGAGCCTAAAATTAGCAATAAGACCATCTTAACAAAATTGTTCTGGTATGCTTTACCTTTAATTATGATCGATATTTTTAAGACGCTATATAATTCGGTTGATATGGTGACCTTGGTTAAGACTTTGGTCAATGGGGTTGGATATAATGTACAGGATGCTGAAAGTATCATGAGTGTAATCTCTACATGGGGTCTTAAACTAAACATGATTATTGCTTCTATTGGCACTGGGGTCATTGTCAGCCTAGTACCAAACTTGACGGCTAGTTTCGTATCGAACGATAAGAAAGATGTCGATCACAAGATCAATCAAACATTCCAGATTTTACTCTATCTTACTGTACCGATGACGGTCGGTTTGAGTTTACTGGCAAAACCTGTTTGGATGATTTTCTATGGTGCCAGCAAGTATGGAGCTTCTACCTTCTGTTATTTTGTCTTTGTAGCTTTAATATTATGTTTGTTTACCGCAGCGATTACGATTATTCAAGTTTTAAAATATTATAAAGAGGTATTTATCAGTTTGTTCTCAGGATTTATTTTGAAGATTCTCTTGAACGTACCTTTGATCTATGGCTTTCATAAGATGGGAATGCCTGCTTACTATGGAGCCATTACCGCATCGATCTTAGGATACTTGTTGTCGCTCATCATCTGTCTTGTTTGTCTCAACAAGAAATTTGGCATTCATTATGAAAATACGATCAAACAGGGAGTCAACATCCTTGGATCTACACTGATTATGGCGATTGTCATTCTGCTATTACAATATGTTCTACCAACGGTATCAAGTAGCCGCCTTATGAATATTCCAATAGTGATCATGTATACAGTCATTGGAGCAGCCGTCTATCTATTCTTAACCTTCCGTTCGAAGACCGTACAGACTGTATTTGGAGAAAAGACCATCAATGAAATTCAAGCAAAATTAGGCAAAAAGAAAAGAGTTCATTAATAAAGTTGAGACACTAAAAAAGTAATTATAAAAACCTAGTTGAGTTCGATATTCAACTGGTTTTTTATATTGAAAAGCAAATTCCATACAATATCATCAATAAATTTTTGAGTTGTGTTATAATTATTTATATCAAAATCATTCTATATTTCATAATATATGCTCTTTATGTTTAGGAATAGGAAACATTGTTTAACAATTATTATTTATTTTATACAAAATAGGGGGTGATCTCATGTCAATTATAAAGATTCGGGATGTCAGTAAACATTTTGGCGAACATGTAGTTTTAGAAAAGGTTCGATTGGATGTGAATGCAGGAGAAAAAATTGGTGTTGTTGGTTCCAATGGTTCTGGTAAGTCTACTTTGATGAAGTTGATTATGGGAAGCATAACGGCAGACAACGGAAAAATTGAAATTGCTGAAGGTTGTAGCATTGGATATTTAAAACAAGCTACAGAGTATTCACTTGAAGATTTTATGGATATGAGTGCGGATAAAGGTAACATATCCGATTTTCTTAAATTAAATAGTGAATTAAAATTAGATCGTACTATTGAGTTTACAAATGAGCGGTTAAAAAATTTAAGTGGTGGCGAAAAAACAAAAATTGCTTTATCGTCTATTTTGGCAACTAATCCTAGTATCTTACTTTTAGATGAACCGACAAATCATGTGGACATTGAATCCATAGAATGGTTAATCCATCGTTTGAATGACTATAAAGGTACTGTATTGGTAGTTTCTCATGATCGTTATTTTCTCAATCAAACTGTGAATAAAATTGTTGAAGTTGAAAATGCAAAATTGAAGATTTATTATGGAAATTATGATGCTTATCAAGAGCAAAAAGAGCAGGAGAAAGAGGCGCTCAAAGAGCGCTATGAGCAAGAGCAAAAACAGGAAAAACGAATTGAAAGAGAAATCACCAAATTGAAACAATGGTCCGAAAAAGGCGAACGAGATGCTGGTAGACAAGGAGGCAGTCGTTCTGATGCGAAGGTTAAAGGTGTTAAGACGAATGCACAAAGAAAAGCAGCAAAGATTGGAAAAAGTGCTGAAAGTAAAAAAACTCGTCTTGAGCAAATGAAAAAAGATTTTATTGAGAAGCCACTTGAGGAAAAAGAAATTAAATTTGGATTTCAAGGTTTTTCTAGTGGAGCGAACTGTCTCATTCGTATTACCGATTTATCTAAATCTTTTGATAGTCATAAAATTTTTTCGGATGTAAATTTAGTAGTAAATAGTAACGAAAAGATTGGCCTTGTTGGTCCTAATGGAAGCGGTAAATCTACATTGATAAAACTGATTATGAACGAGGAACAAGCTGATTCTGGAGAGATTTGGAAAACCCCATCTTTAAAAATGGCTTATATGAGCCAAGATGTTTTTGATTTGGATGATCAGAAAACGGTATTTGAAATGTCTAATCAGTATGATGCTACAACAAGACAGTTTTTCTTTAGTAATCTAGTAAACATGGGATTTCAAAGATCTTTGTTTAATAATAAAATTGGAACATTGAGTTTGGGTCAGCGAATGAGACTAAAATTAGTTCAAATTATTTTAGATGATTATAATTTATTAGTTTTAGATGAACCTACCAATCATCTTGACTTGGCAAATAAAATAGAACTTGAAAAAGCATTGTGTCAATTTCCGGGTGCGATTCTTTTGGCCAGTCATGATAAATATTTATTATCAAAAGTCACTAATAAAGTTTTTGTATTTCAAAATGGTACAATTAGACGAGTCGAAGATGGCTATCAGGAATATGCTTTGAAGCAAGATGGCATGGTTCATGACGGAAAGTCTTTGAATGAACCGCTATCTATTCAAAATCAAATGCGAAAGATCGAATCTGAAATGGCAGATCCTACAAAGACTACGGAGGAGATCGAATCATTATTAGAGGTATATTACGAATTGTCTGCTAAAGAACAAAACAAGGTGTAAATAAAAAGGTTGACATACAGTCAACTCTTTTTTATGTGGTGTAGTAAATTTTTGCTGCCATGATACAGTTTAAAGGCAACTTTATATAAATAATAGTATGCTTTATTCGTAATGAGATCAAACTCTCCTACTAGTTCGACCACTTTTCCACCAAATCCTTTTTTTGCAAAGTAGATTCCATAGAGCGGATTTCTTTCATCGAATATTCCGGTAATTCCATAGAAGTTATAGACTTCATAATGATTTTTAATGGCGTACTCAATCATGTGTTCATGAATCGAGTAGGAAGATTGGAAATGTAGAAATTCTTCAAGAGAGCCTCCCATCAAGAAGACGATTTCAGAGCCGTAGAGTAGGAAGAGCATGCCACCAAGCGGAATGATGTCCCCATGTTCCTTTTTTAGTGCTTCCATCTCAGCGAGTTGTTCTTGCACTTTGGCTAATTTTTCTTCGGTCTGTCGTTGTTTAGCTAAATATTTTTCTTCATTGACAGTCTCTATTTTCTTTCTTTCTTCTCTCGTATGATATTCTTCTTCTAATTCCTTGATTTCTTTTTTCAAGGATGCTATGTACTTTTTAACATGGAGTTCCGCTACCATGATTTTGAGATGTCCATCCTTATGGAAAGTATTCCACATGTTTTCATAATAGGAAAGAGGACGATCAATGAACTCTCTACGATTGCTGGTGGACTGCATGATTTCTTTATATAGAGGGATCTCTTCTTTCGTAAGTTCCCGTACTTGGATTTGCATTTTGGCGTTCTTCTTTAAAATTCGTTTGGTTTTACTATCGAAGTTTTGGGCAATTTCTTCGTAGGTATGATTTTTTATAGGAAGAACAAACATCCAACGTGGCTGTAAAGTCTCTTGATGCATCGTAAAGCCCATGTGATGGTAACCTAATTTTTTGAGATGATCTACGACGTCTTTATGATTGGTTCCATTCTCTACGATGTTACCCAACTGATCTCGTTCTTGATAACTGACATAAGGATCAATTTTTAAGAACATGCCGCCATGGTCTTGGACGTATTTTTTAACTTCGTTCGTAAAGAACGTTAAAAGTTCGATATTTTCATAGTCGATTAAAAAGCCACGAGGAGCATAGAAGATGCTTTTGCCAAGAGGAGTTGTTTTCTCTAAAAGAAGAGATGCGGCAATGACTTGTTTTTTTTCTTTTACCCCCACATAGTGTTCTTGCCAGTGATTGGTTTTCTTTAACTTGGCCCAAGATGTTGTCTGATGAAAGGTAATTTGCGGATGTTGATCAGCAAAGGCCGTAAATTCTTTGGGAGATAGGGTAGTAAATTGCATGGCGATTCCTTCTTTCTGTTTTTCATTTTACTTCATACTAGTTTTAGTATATCGATTTTAGGTAGGAAAGTCAATCGAGCCCTTTCTATATAATATAGAAGATAAAATCCTCGCTTTTTGATTTTTCTATGTTATACTAAATATAGGAAGGTGATCACTTTGTTATTGGATCTATGGACAACCTTAACCGATTGGTCTAATCAGTTCAAGAATTGGATTTTCGATCATTATGATAATCCAGCATTGTGGATTGTATTGTTTTTTGGTCTATTATTCTTGGTTATGATGGGTTACCAAGCATTACATAAACGATAATTGCTTTAAAAGATTTGAAAAAGGAAGCGAGATAGGTTATAATAGACGGTAGAGACGGGGTAATAACATGAATGAATTAAAATTAGGAAAGCGTTATAAGATTCATAGCTATAAACATAATGGAAAGATTCACAGGGAATGGGATGAAGCGGTCCTGTTAGAGATCCACGATGACTATCTGATTTTCGGGAACAAGCGAACTAAAGTGGTCGAGTCTGATGGTAGAGTATGGAGAACGAAAGAGCCGGCAGTGATGTATTTTTATAAGAACAAGTGGTATAACGTGATTGGACAGTATAAACCAGATGGTATTTACTATTATTGTAATATGGCTTCTCCGTTTGTCATTGCGGATGGAACGATCAAATATATCGATTATGATTTAGATTTACGAGTATTTCCGGATGGGTCTTTTAAAGTCCTAGATCGTGGAGAATATCGGTACCACAAAAATATTATGAACTATTCTAAAGAAATTGATGTCATCTTAAAACAAGAACTTACTAATTTGATCGATTTGGTACGCAAGAAGGAAGTTCCATTTCAGCCAGGTGTGGTGGAAAAGTACTGCAAGATGTATCAAGAGTACAAAAATGAGGTTTTGAACTAGCGACGATTGTCGTTTTTTCTTTATTTGAAAAAGTGGAAAGTTTTAGAAAAGCGCACATATAATAAAGATGTAACTGCCACAAACCCCTATAAAATTAAGGTGTAAAGGGTAAAAACAAAAATATTGCTAAAAAACGACAAAAAAGCATTGACAAATAGGGTGGGGGTTTGATATATTAGTTGCACATCGACCAAAAGATGTGAAATGGTGTCAAATGAAATAAAAAACAAATTGACAAAAAAACACAAAAAATCACTTGACAACCGCTAATATACTTTGATATATTAGAAACACATCGAGCAAAAAGCCGATGTTAAATTATGTCCAAAGAGTGTCAAAAACAAATTTACTTAAAAAAGGTAAAAAAAGTTATTGACAAAACGCCAGTTGTTTGGTATATTATTAGGGCAACTTGCAAATGGACACAATGATCTTTGAAAACTGAGCAAAACGTCAATTTTGAGTAGCTAGGAAATTCAAATTAATTCAAACTTAAATAAAATTATTTTTTTTTGAGAGTTTGATCCTGGCTCAGGATGAACGCTGGCGGCATGCCTAAGACATGCAAGTCGAACGAAGCGACCCATTGAAGATGGAGTGCTTGCACAAAGTTGGATTTGGATTCTCGCTTAGTGGCGCAAGGGTGAGTAACACGTAGGTTACCTACCTTCGAGTCTGGAATAACAGTTAGAAATGATTGCTAATGCCGGATGATATATAAGACGATACGTTGTCTTATATTAAAAGGAGCCTTTAAAGCTTCGCTTGAAGATGGGCCTGCGGCGTATTAGCTTGTTGGTG
>CANPXY010000002.1 GCA_947587115.1 uncultured Bacilli bacterium | reverse complement strand
CTCCACTAGCCATTTCCACGCCATTACATACAAAGTCAAATTGATAAGCAGTAATATCCTCGATCTTATCCGTCTTAAAAGCATCGATTCCGCCTTTAGGCATAGAGAATGGATTGTGCATAAAGTCCCATTTCTCTTCTTCTTCGTTCCACTCATACATTGGAAAATCATGGACAATACAGAATTCAAAACGATCTTCATCAAGTAATCCCAATTTACGACCTAGTTCACTTCGAATCTGTCCTGCCAACTCGGAAGCATGTTTACGATCCGCAATGAAAAATAAGACACTGCCTGGTTTTAACTCTGCTTTTTGAGTCAACTGTTCCTTTTCATCATCACTTAAAAACTTATCGATGGGACCCTTAAATGAGCCATCTTCCTGAACGGTAATATAGCCAATTCCTGGCATGCCGATCGTCTTAGCAAAATCGACCACTTCATTAAACCAAGAGTTGGATTTACTTGCCAAATCATCGACTTTGATTCCGCGGACAGCAACCCCACGGAAAGGTTTAAATTCGGTATCTTCAAATTCCTCGGTCAAATCGATAATCACTAGTGGATTGCGCAAATCTGGCTTATCTGTACCATAAGTAGCCATGGCTTCCTTATAGGTTAGACGGCGAAATGGCAAAGAAGAGATACTTTTCTTAGAAAATTTTTTGAAAGTTTCATAGAAGATTTTTTCTCCTACTTCCAACACATCTTCTTCTTCCGCAAAACTCATTTCTAAATCTAATTGATAAAATTCCCCATAGACACGATCGCTTCGAGCGTCTTCATCACGAAAACATGGGGCGATTTGAAAATAGCGATCAAATCCAGAGCACATCAAAAGCTGTTTAAATTGTTGTGGTGCTTGTGGTAAGGCATAAAATTTTCCATGAAATTTTCGCGATGGAACTAAGAAGTCACGGGCTCCTTCTGGACTAGAAGCCGTCAAAATCGGAGTCTGAATTTCTAAAAAATTCATCTCTTTCATGGTCTTGCGCAAGAAATCAATCACTTCCGTACGGAAGATGATATTCTCTTTGACCTTAGGATTGCGAAGATCGAGATAACGATATTTCAAACGAACTTCTTCTCCTACTTCGTGCGATGTGATCACTTCAAATGGAAGAACATTTTTGCTCTTACCCAACACTTGAATCGACTGCGCTAAAATTTCGATCGTCCCCGTTTTAATACGCGGATTGTAGTCGTCTTCACTTCGTTTGCGAAGAAGACCTTCTAGCACTACACTGGACTCTCTTGTAATATCGTCGAACATGTGATCATCATCACTTACAACCTGAATCGTTCCATACTGATCACGCACATCGACAAAGATCAGTCCCCCGTGGTCACGAATGTTTTCGACCCAACCTGCCACCTTGACGGTACTTCCAACCTCTTGTTCACTTAAAAGTCCACAATAATGGTTCCGATATTTATTTTCCTTCATTTGCTTTCCTCTTTTCTAATTCTTGTATAATAAGTTCAAGCGTCACTTTGGGATCCGCCTGACGATTGGTCGCCTGCATCACCTTTCCGACAAAGAAGTTTTTGACATAGTCTTTACCTTCTTCAATATACTGACGAACTTGTTCCGGATTTTCCTCAATCGCTTTTTGAACATGTTGTAAAATCAACTGATCATCTTTGATCTGTTCAATGTGATTCTCCTCGATGATCACCAGTGGATCTTTTTTCTCTTCGATCGCCTGATAGATGATTTTCTTACCATGATTCAAAGAGATCTTATCTTGCCGGATCAAGCGCAGAACACCCGCTAACATCTTCGGTGTAATAAACAACTCCGTCAAAGGAATTTCGAGTTTATTAAGCGTCCCCAAAACGACCGTCATGACCCAACTTGCTGCATCAATCGGTTCTGCTCCTTCTTGGATGACTTCTTCAAAATAATCGGCAATTCCCCGATCTTTCGCCAACACTGTCGCATCATAGAAACTAAGTCCAAAATCATTTTGATATTTTTTAATGCGCGCAAACTCTAAGACCGGAATTTCTTTTCTGATCTCATCTAAATATTCTGGTGTCAATTTCACAGGAGGAATATTCGGTTCGATAAAATATTTATAATCGATGGCATCCACTTTCTCTCGCATTGAGTACGTCTTGCCATCTTCATCGATTCGACGAGTCTCTTGCTTGATCGTTCCTCCCTGATCTAGAATCTCACTTTGACGTTTGATTTCGTATTCGATGGCGGCACGCACGCTAGTAAAGGCATTGATATTCTTCATCTCCACCTTAGTTCCCAGCTTGGTATCGCCTTCTTTCATCAACGAAATATTGACGTCACATCGCATCTGTCCTTTATCACTTCGCGCTTCACTTACTCCACAATATAAGAAGATATTGCGAAGAGCTTCCAAAAAGCTAACGGCCTCATCGGCGGAAGAAATACAAGGCTCTGTAACGATCTCCATCAGTGGAATGCCACTGCGGTTATAATCGATCAACGAATAATTTGCAAAGTGCTCCAAAGAAGCCGTATCCTCTTCTAGGTGCAACTGATGGATATAGACTCTTTTTTCTTCTTCTCCTACAAAGATATCTAAGTAACCTTGAATACCACAAGGCTTCGTCACCTGTGTAATCTGATACCCTTTAGGAAGATCAGGATAAAAATAATTTTTTCGATCAAAAATTACTTCATCTGGATTCTTACAGTTAAGAGCCATCGCCGTCTTGAGGGCCTTACGAACAGCCTCTTTGTTCGGTACTGGCAAAATTCCAGGAAGTCCTAAATCTACCGTCGAAACATGCTCGTTTGGAACGGTAGAATATGTATTGATACTGTTAGAAAAATTTTTAGTCTTTGTCTTTACTTCACAGTGTACTTCCAAACCAATGACTACTTTATACATTTTGATCACCTGCCACTATTCCACGATATCCAGCAACATCTTCGATTTTTTGAGCCATGGTCAAAACGACTCCATCTTCCTTGATGCGTCCTGTCAAATTAATGCCCAGTGGCATTCCGTGAAGGAATCCCATAGGAAGCGTGATACTTGGAAAACCTCCAAAATTACCGAGTGCCAAATGGTTTTCTAACAATAGATAACGTTCAGACAATTCATCACTGCGCTCTCCAAATTTCGGAGCAATGCCTCCGCTTGCGGGCATGATGAGCCCGTCGTAAGTTTCAAACAACTTGTTCATTCGATCGACGATCAAGCGCCGAACTCGACCCGCATTTAAGAAAAGACGCTCTTGATTTTCTTTTTGCAAGATATAACTACCTAAGATAAAGCGACGTTTGATGAGCTCCGAAAAACCTTTCGTTCGAGCATCAAACATGATCTCTTCAATGCTGCTGCCTTCTCCACGAGGACCAAACTGAATTCCCGTCAAATTGGCATTATTGCTAGTTGCTTCCGCACAAGAGATCGTCATATAAGATGGATAGATCGCATTTAATAAATCTTTTCCAAAAGAAATTCCTTCGATTTCAAAACCCTCTTTACGTAACCGATCGAGCAATTCATGAAACTTCGTTAAAACAGCGATTACTTCTTCATCCTCTGCAGAATAATTTTCAAGATCACAAGTTTCTTTAAAATAGAAAAGTTTTCGACCCTTGATATCATCATGAAGATGTTCATAATAATTTAAATCCTCATTTTCTAAACTGGTCATATCTAAAGGATCTTTTCCTTTTAAGACATCCGTCACAATCGCTGCATCTTCCACACAGCGTGTCAAAGTTCCAACATGATCCAAACTAGAAGCAAAAGCGAACAACCCATAACGAGAAATTCTTCCGTAGGTTGGTTTAAAACCGACAATGCCACCAAAAGCAGCTGGTTTACGAATGGAATCTCCCGTATCAGATCCAATGGCAAAAGGTACGATTCCTCGTGCCACACAGGCAGCACTTCCCGCGGAAGAGCCGCCGATTAAGCGCTGTTCATCCCAAGGATTCCGTACGACGCCCGTATGAGCCGTAGTCCCAGTTCCTCCCATGGCCAATTCATCGAGCGTCGTCTTACCGACCAAAACCGCACCACTTTGCTTTAACTTTTTATAGACCGTCGCATCATATGGCGGAATATAATCTTTTAAAATGTTGCTAGATGCTGTCGTCAAGATGTTGGCAGTAGAAAAGTTATCCTTAAGTCCATAAGGTATTCCATTCAAAAGACTTTGTGACTTCTTCTGTTTAAATTCTGGAGTGATCGTAACAAAACTATTGTCAGACTCCTGATACTTTTTCGCGAGATCAAGCGCCGTCTGAAATAATTCTTCAGAAGTACAAGTACCATCATCCAACTGTTTTCTTAAATCCATAATAGTCTGATGTTGATAATCCATTATTCCACCACCTTTGGCACTTTCACTTGATTTGAAACTTCGTGCTTGACATTTTTCAAAACTTCACTGACAACTAAGACTCCTTCTTGTGCCTCTTCGTCTTCACGCAACTGTTGTTGATAAGTCACAAAAGGAAACGTCATCGGTTGCACTTCACTGATATTAGGAATCTTCCCAATCAAATCCATCTGCTTTAAAATGATATCGAACTCTTTTTGAAGTGTCGTATATTCTTCATCACTCATCTCAAACATCAACTTTCGTGCATAATCTTGTAATTTTTCTTTTTCTATCATATTTTCACCTTCTTATCAGAAAAAAACAGTAATCCATCCCCTGAAGGGACGAATTACTGTAATCCGCGGTACCACCCAATTTATTATGTTTCCATAATCACTTTCATGTTAACGACACCTACCTAGATGCCGGCCCAATCTACTTTCTTATCAAGATTTCTTTAGGCACTCCGAAGTGTTATTCAAAACCGTCCTTTTGTTGGATTTCACCAAACTCCAACTCTCTATAAAAATTTCGATTCCTACTTCTCTTCTTCTCCGTTTTCTAGCAAGATTATACTGCTTCTTTCCCATTTTGTCAAACTTTTTTAAAGACTACACCTGTTTCTTAGTATGAGAAAGTTTCAACAACTGATAGAGGCGCTGATGCTTTTCATTAAATTCCTCATTTAAACTGTCAATCAAGTTTTGATACATCTCTTTTAAATCCACCTTGCAATCTGTAAAATATTCAGAATATAAATATCCCATCTTTTGTAAATTCTTACTCTGATAAGTATTCTTGAATTCCCGAAGCAAATAACGTTTACGCATCTGTTCTTCGCGAGTAAAGAAGGTAGAAGAAGCATTCTTAGATAAAACCTGATAAGATAATTCCTGTAAAGATAATCGTTCCGCAATCTCTAAAATTTCTACTTCTTCATCCAACAACAGATGGCTGCGATAGATACTTCTCCCATCGGGATCAAATTCTACCGCAATGACTCGTTTGGCATCGGTAAATAGACAAGCATAAGCGATCGTTTCCGTACTTTTCTCACAAAAAATTTCACTTTTATCGTCAATCTCACTTAAAAAAGAAGCATCTATTTGCACGACTCCCTCGAGTAGAGATTGTATTAGAGCACTGTCGACTTTAAGTAAGGGCATCTTCTTAATATGTTCAATAGAATCATTCGGTAACCATTCAAAAAATTCATAGATTTTATCTGTATCTGTCCAATTAAGTAAAATGTCATAAATGTAGATCATGTCGTTCTCCACCTTTCACAAAAATGGCAAGTGTCGAAGTTAAAAAACCCAAACCAAAACACAGACACTCACTTCGTTTTAAAATATACTGAAAGTATTCCCAAAAAGAATAACCGAGCGATAATAAATTTAAATAGGTGATCATGTAAGTACACCCGATGACCATCAAGCCAAATCCCAATAGAAAAAAGAAGATTCTAGTTCCCATCTGTTCCACCTATTCTAGTGTATTAACCTCTTCTTACTTTTAGTATTGATAGTTATAGTATATAAAAATTATTTTATTTTATACGAAAGAAAAATGGGTTGCCCCATTTTAAAAATATTTTTCAAGTTGCTGGATTCGATTATTTTTCCCACGACGCATTTCAAAGTAATAATAGACTCCAAATAAAATGCTGCCCAAGAATGCTACCAACATATCTTCCATAGTATCGTGGACTCCAGTCGCCACAACATATTGACAGTCGCCACCAGTGATGTGATCACAAAAGAATTCAAAGAATTCCCAAATGCCAGCAATCGCTAAAGAAAAACAGATGAGAAAAAAGATTTGAAACCATAGAGGCGTCTTGGCCGTATTGGTTCCGGATTTTTTTAAAAACAACAGCGCAACCACGGCAGTAATTACCCCAGAAATAAAGTGGACAAACTTATCATATCCAGGATATAGTTGATAGAATCGCAAGATACTTCCCAAGATCAAGCCTAAAAAAGCAAAGGCATAATAACAGAACTGAAGTACATCTCCTAGTTGATAGTGAAACAATTTAGAAATGATCCAAGGTCCAAAAAGTACAGGGATAATGGCAAAACCAATCAACAAACGATCATAGATCCCTCTTGACAACTGATCATAAAAATAAAAGATTCCAATAACGATAAACAGAATGATAAACAATCTATTGAACAGTTTCCACATCGTCTTCCTCCTCCTTTAATTTCCCTACTTCTACTTGATTGATCAAATCAAACTTCTTAGTAATTTTATCAGTCGTAATCGAAACATTTTCGACATCTCGATTGACGGCTTGAATACTGCGGGAAAGTTTATCCCAACGTTCACGATAACGAGCAAACTCCAGACCCAATTTGTTCAACTCTTCATGAATGATCGAAGTATAATGATCTCGTTCCATATTTTTAATCACCATCTGGATAACGGTAAGCGTACTGATTAAGGTCGTAGGAGAAGTGATCCAAACTTTTCTTTGATAGGCATAGTCGATCAAATCCTGATGATAAGCATTGATCTCCGCAAAGATCGCCTCTGCCGGTAAAAACATGATGGCCTGTTCGGCAGTGACACCAGGGATGATATACTTCGCCTCGATCGCATCAATATGTTTTTTGACATCCATCTTAAACTGTTTTTCATACATCTCTCGCTCAGAAACCGAAAGTTTCTTATCCACCATCAATTGATAATGTTCAAGTGGAAACTTGGAATCAATCGCAATCGTACCCAAAGGTTCTGGAGCAAAAAGAATAGAATCTGCAATCGTTCCATTAGGAAGTGTATATTGAAGTTGATAAATGCGATCATTTTTTTCACCAAAGACACTGGTCAAAATATGCTTCAAGTTGACTTCGCCAAAGATTCCACGACTCTTCTTATCTGTCAAAATACTCTGAAGTGAGACAATATCGCTGGACAATGTCTCAATCTTTTTCTGCGCTTCATCGATTTTACTCAATCGCTCTAATACCGATTGAAAAGTCTTGTTGGTCTTGTCAAAATTTTGATCCAAACGCTCGTTCACTTTCTCGTTGATCAACATCAATCGCTTTTCCACTTGCTCGTTGAGACCCGTAAAGTCCTGCTGCAACTCTTTACTCAAATCCGACTTAAATTGTCCCATCTCTTTAGTGATTTCTACTTCGAATCTACCAAGTCGCTCCGTAATATTACTTTCATTAATATTTTTAAATAAAGAAATTACTACTAAAATAACCAATAGTATCAATAGACCAATCACAATATAATCCATTTTATCACACCCTATTCTATCTTTAATTTTTTCCCGATCAACTTCGATATAAAATAAGCAATCGACAATAAGATCGTAATGATGATGATCGTTCGAATATCAGTCACACTCTCGAGAATGCTTTTACCAATATAGCCCCAAAAGTACACAATAGAAAGTTTTCCAAGTAAGACAGCTACCACAAACTTTTCAGTATTCATTTTCGATAATCCTGAAGCAATATTGATTAAGAATGCTGGAGTAAACGGTAAGGCGATCAACACGACCAAATTCGTAAAAGGAATCTTACTGATCCGTTCCGCCACTTCTTTGAGATGTTTCGATTTTTTCGAAACAAAGCGCAAGAAGCTCTTACTAAACCATAGGCGACAACAATAGAAAGATAAAATACAGCCTATACAAGTTGCCATCCAAGAAAGTAAAAAACCAAATAGGAACCCAAAAGCATTAATGTTTAATGTTATAAAAACTCCTAACGGAAGGATCGGTAAAATGGACTCTAATAATACAAGCAAAATTCCTGAGAACGGTCCAAAAGTCTTTAGTAAAGTTGTCATATAGGTTACAGCTAGATCGACTGTATCTTTCACTTTATCACCTATAATTTATTATATTATAATTGTAAGCTTTTTAAAAGAAAAATGATTTCTTTTTGAAATCATTTCATTTTTTATTTTATAATGTATGGATCACTACTAGTTCCAGTGCCACTCTTATACATGACTGTATTACTTAATTCGATTACTGGTCGAACATATAAATTACCAGACGCCTGATTATCTTGAAGATAACCTGATGAAACAACAACGTATACACGATAAGTATCACTTGAAGAGGCAGTCAAAGTCCACCAATTAGATTCTGATGAAGCAGCGAGATAATTGTAATTTTGACACTGCGGATCAAGAGCTGTCTGGCAAGAACTATCAAGACTTGCCAACATGAAATCATGCGTAGTTATTAAACCGACATGCTGAGAAGGCAAAACTTGAGCACACTCTACTGAACCATCATTTATAGAAGAATTCGGATCTCTTTTGCCATAGCAAAGATCGATCGTCGACATGCGTTCTTTCAAAAAGTCTGTAAATAAAGCGTCACTATCATATAAATCTTCTAGATAAGTACGAATTCTACTGATGAGAAAATTGTTAATACCAGTATTTCGATTACGATCGATATTGTAACGATCATCCCATGCAAATTTCAATTTAGAATTTTGTAAGAGCAATTGAATCTCGTTGTCAGCATTAATTTTAACAATTTGAAATATATTATCATCGATTTGAACATAATTGTCTACTTCTTCACCACGGAAAACATATTCTCCATTGATTTCATAAAGACCACTAGAAGAAGTTACAACTGGATGATCCTCTAAAATTTTTTTATAAAGTTCTTTGGTTGCATATTGCTCTTTACAATCTAAATAGGGGGTATAAGAATAACCATCTGCTTGTTGTTTTACTACAACTTTTCCTGTACAACTGGCTCCTTCTGGTACGATCTCTTTAAGAGGTTTCATGTAATCATCCGCCAAAACAGCGGCCTCCACACTTACTTCTCCACCATTACTAGGCAACAATTGTTGATTGTCCTTATAATAAGCAATCGCAGCTGCCTTTAATGTCTCTTCCGCTTCCTCAAAACTAACTTTGCTGCCAGAGTTTAAGTTTACAATCCATACAATTAATAAAATTACGACGACAAGCCCTACACCAACACCACCAAAAATAAGCAATCGTTTTCTAAGTTCACTGTTCATTTTTTTACCTCTTTCATTGTTTTCATATTTATCATAGCACAAAACTATTTTTGTTACAATATTTTTATAAGGATTGACGATATTCTTGATAACCACCTAAGACATTGACCACTTGATAGCCAAGATCACGAAGTTCCTGACAAGCCCGTTTACTTCTACTACCATATTCACAGTATAAATAGTATACTTCTTGCTTATTCAAATAATTTTCAGGAACCGTAAGCAAAAAGTTCATCGGAATATTTTTAGCTGAAGCAATTCTACCTAATTGATATTGATAGTTATCTCGAATATCGATCACTTGAATAGGACGCTCGCTAAGTAATTTCTTTAATTCTGAAACCGTAATATCTTGTTTCATCTTTTCCACCTCATAATATTATATGAAAAAAAAGACCAAAGGCCTTTCTTTTTTCTAATCATCAAAGAAATCATCAAAGAATTGATCATCATCTTCTTCTAACAATGGAGCATCATTAAGATTCTCTGTATGAACAATTGCTTTGTCTTCATTCGGCTTCAAAGTTGGATTCTCTAATGGCTTCGGTGGTGTTTGAACCGGTGGAAGAGGATCCGCTTTCGGTGGCAAAGAATCCGTCGGAGCGGAAATTCCCTTGGCCTTCGCCTCTTCCTGATTTCTCTTTTCTTCTTCCTCCAGTTCTGCTATTTTAGCATCGATCTTTCTTACCAAATCATCAACATTGAATTGATCATTTTCCTTTGGAGCATTGTTGACTGGTGGTGGATTAAACAGACTAGGCGGCGTAAATGGTGGAAAACCATCACTAGGACCTCCACCCATTGGAGCTGCGTCTGGATTGTTATTATCCATCATTTGAAACAACTGTTGACGTTTTTTCTCTTTGACAAATTCACGAATGTCAAACGTAGCTACCGGTACTTTTTCTCGATGTGGAAATTCTGCCGTAGGATATTTCTTACCCCAATCGATCTTCCAATAAGGTGTAAATTTCGTCCGGAATGGTTGTTGACGTAAACGCATGATGATAACTTCGTTTTCTTTCATGTGCTGCAAGTCACTGATCGTGACCAGTGGTGTAGAAGCCGTTTTATCATCTTTCTTCGATTTCACTTCACCACACATCTTACTAATTTCTTCCAAAGCTTTGAGTTCGGTTGTAATCAAATAGATCAAGTTTCCACAGTTACCACGAAGTGTCTCGGCATTTTCTTTACCATATACTTGATCCAACTGAGCAAAGTTCTGAATGATCATCGTAAAACGAATCTGACGACTTCGCGCAGCCGTAATCATCGTCGTTACACTTTTAAGTGGTGGCATATTGGCAAACTCATCCAATAAGAAATTCGTTCGAACAGGAAGCTTTCCACCATGCTTTTGGGCATTGGCAATCAATGTTTCATACACTTGTTTTAACAAAATTGTAACCAACGAATGATAGGTAGTTTTCTCATCCTGAATAACGATATAAAGAGCCGTAGGTTTTTCACCAATGGTCTCTAAATCAATATCGGTATGGGACAACATCTCGGACAAATTTTCACGAGAAGCGAACAACTTAATTTTCTGTTTAAATACCGCTAAAATACTTCCCTTCGTATCACTTGGAGCCATGATCGTACTAGAAGCATTGATCGCAGCGGCACTGGATGGATCTTTTCCGTTAAAATACTCTTTTACATAGGTAGATCCACCAAACTTTTCTTCCCCAACCGTCGTCATCAAACTGATACTGTTAATGTTAATTTCTTCGGGCTTAGCATCCTCAAATAAACCGAGCGCAATACCTGAAAAATAGTCTGCGGACGTCTTCTCCCAAAAGGGATCCGCATTGCTATTGTTTTCATCATACAAAATATTCATTGCTAAGTCATCCAACAACTCGATCGCTTTATCTTGATTGCCATTTTTATACATTTCATATGGCAATGAAAGAGGATTCCAAGCATTTCCTTCTTGAGGATCTCGGAAATTCAAAAGTAAAATCTGATATCCTTTATCCCGCAACATCTCCGATGTTTTTTCATAGATCTCACCTTTAGGGTCCGTGATGATCATGGACTCACCTTTTTTGGCAAGTACGGTTACAGTCGGTAAAACGATGGTCTGTGTCTTACCAGAACCAGTCGCACCAATCACCAAAGTGTGATTTTCACCATTATCAACCCAAATTTCATTTCCTTTATAAATAAGTGGCGTTCCAGCGGCTTCCGTTTTTTTATCAGTAATTAAAATTCTCTCAACGTTTTTTGATTGTTTAATTTCCTTTTCTTTTGCCCAACGAGAATATCCCTTATCTTTTTTCTCCGTTGTGATTCCTACCCCTTTTTCTCGCTCAAAGAAATAAGAACCAACACTGATAAAGAGCCCTCCCATTGCTATTAAATAAAATACGATCGTAGCCATAAGATACCTTGGTGTAAACGCTTCTAAAGGATTGAGCCCATAGAAATGTCCTTCAACAGCCAAAGTAGAAAAGTTTAAGACCCCAATTGCTACTAAATAAAACAAAAAGATTGCAAACAATACAAAAATTAAAATATCTTGTGGTTCTGCTCTAAATTTTAATTTCATAGATTCACCTCTTATTTTGCGGTTGTAAATTGAACAGTATAAACCATCACTGCTGTGACATTAAATATATATAGATTATCATTATTATCTTGCACACGATAAGTCGTTATATATTTACCTTTTTTTACAGTGTAATTGCTCATTGAAAAAGAACTTGCTTTTTCTTGAAGCTTATTCATCGCTTGATCATATTCTTCAAAGGTTTTATATTGGTCCTTTTTAAATTTTTTCTCTAAAAGTGCATAAGCTTCTTCTCTATTATACAATATTTTATTGATATAATCATTAAAATAAATGCTGACAATCTGTTCTTCTGTGACATAGACTGGAATAACTTGATTCACTTTGTAATTTTGTAAAAAATTAGTTTCTTCACCATCCGGAACATAAGTAATCACTTTTTCTTTTGTCACTAGACTTATTATATAACATACAATTCCAATAAATACAAGAGTAGAAATAATGATAATGTAACCTTTATGCTTTTCCCAAAAACTCATGAGGCACCTCCTTCAAAAATAGATCCATCATAAGGTTCAATAGAAAAGGTACTCTGTCTTAAATTTAAATAGACTATTACATCATACTTTTTTTGTGGTGCATGATATAAATCCTCAGGATCATCATACATCATCGCAGGATTCAAAACTCCAGAAACATAGTATTTCATCACATCATCATTAACTTGTTCTTGATACATTCGGTTCGCTGAAAATTCATAATCACTTTCTAATGTGCCAATATATTGATAAAGATTACTTGCTGTAATATGATTGTTATTTTTATAATTGTCATTTAAAAGCAATAATAGATTATTGGTATCTTGTGAAGATTGATAAGAAATAAAACTAGAAACACAAGATACTACTGTAAAAAAGCGACTATGATCTGTTACCATGTGAACTTTATTCGTAATTTTAGCAGGATCTTGATTTCCACGATTCACGAATAAAAAGAAGATCATGCCACCCAGTAAAATTACAAGTATAATAATAATTAAAATACTTCGTTTTTTATCGTCCTTCATAGATCCTCCTTAACCATTCTTTTGATATACTCCCGTAGAGAACAACGTCCATTCCGCAGCTCTTCTACGACGCAATCCCTCTAAAACTTTTCCCCCGCTTGTAGTTGGCTGTGACATATAATGATCATACAATTCTTGCGTATTTCCATACGTTTTATAATTCTCTGCAAAACCATTAATATTTCCTACATTATACATACGAATCACCAAAGCATCAATTTGATACTCTTCAAGAGTAATACCTTCTCTAGATAATAGTGTTGTGATACTGCTACGTTTTTCAGTCAAGATTTGCTGCTCAACTCCCTCAGCAGCTGCTCTTGGTACCGGATCACCTGCTTTTAGTGCACTTGCATTTACACCGAAGGCGGATAGACGATCAATATTATAGCGAAGCAAAAGACCATGACCGACCGTCAAATTTCCAGAACTATCTTGATAGACATAATAATTGTTCGTATCAGCTGGCCCGGTTCCTTCCCAGCTGTAAAGCATCTCTACAAAATTAGAACTTCCCATAGAAGTAGGACGAGGATTTTCTGGATCCACAAAGTTCAATGGATCTTGATGTGCGGAATTTATATTCTGTCCTACACGAACTTCAAAGTGCAAGTGTGTGTTTGTAGATCGACCGCTACTACCTATACGCCCCAAAACCTGACCTTGAGCAACAGTATCACCCTTATTTACAGTAATCGTATTTTGTTGAAGATGTGCATAAATCGTATAGTTGCCATCACTATGTTTTAAAACAACATAATTACCAAAACCACCACCGCAAGATGTACTACCAAAAGATATACAACCAGTTGAGACCTTTTCAACAATACCATCTTTAGCTGCGATTGCACTTGTGCTTCCATGAATGATCCCTCCACCTGCGATATCAATTGCTCCATGGGCATCGACCCATTTGCCACTAAACGGATCATATCGTCCACCAAAATCACTCGTTATGTGAGTGCTTGCTGGAGCACCGGTTGCAAATAAAACGCCATTTACTTCCGTTGTCTCATTGCTACCAACAGGCCACCAATAAGAAAGATTGCCATTTCCTTTAACAGAAGTTTCCTCACGAACAGTAAGGCTATTATAATCTGCAATATACTCATAGACCTCATCCGCAACTTCAGCAGCTTCACTGTCTTCAGTTAAATTTAACTTACTTTGCATAAATTTAGCAAGATCAGTCTTAAAACTCTCTTCATCAAAAATATAAGATTCAGCGGTTCGATCAGGATTGAGTGTATAACCATCCGGACAAACTGGCTCTGCTTCTTTAGTGCCTTCTACCGTCACAAAATCATTCTCATCCTTCTCACAAGTAATTACAATTTTACTTTTTTTAAACATCAACTCTGAAAGCGTACGAATATCTGATTCACTCATGTCATCAAAAGTGTACTCCGGATCATGAAGATTCATGATGAAATAAGTACCAGAAATATATTCAGCTTTATAAGTAGCACCCTTATCTTCATATTCCTTTCTGACAGTATCAATGCGATCATAAAAATTAAGTTCCTCTTCTGAATCTGTTACATATTCGATTCCTCCAACTCCACCTTGATCATAAGATTTATCCGTTCCAAACATTGGAAAAAAAGATCCAATAGCACCCAATATAATCATAATACCAAAAATAGGTAATGCTAAAGAGCCTAAAAATCCTAATATAGGAGCAAGTTTTTTCATCGTTTTTGCAAATTTAACCATACCTTCAAAAGAGCCTTGCGATTCAGCTCCCGCTTGTCCATCTGCTTTAGAATTTGAAGAAAAAGGATTTTTACCTAATCCTAGCTTTCCTAATTTAGAACCTTGACTCTGCGTTTCTCCTTGATTTTCGGTGCTATTAGAATTCTTATTGTTTTCACCAGAATCCTTCGTCGATCCCGGATCACCATTTTTAGAGCCTATGGCCCCTTTGGCGGCATTTCTTGCCGGAGAATTGGCAACTTTATTGAGGGCAGCGGATACAAGTGGATTTTTATTTAATTTATCACTAACTTTATTAAGTGCATGATTTACCAATGGATTTTTCGCTGCTTTTTCAGCAGCTTTTCCCGCTAGAGGTCCTGGTACACCCATGCCTTGGAGTGCAACAGCACCTGCATCTTTAGCTAGCGATTTTGTATTTTCTCTATTCTGCTCTTTTTTTGATTTCTGAGGTTGTTCTTCAGGATCATATTGTCTTTGACCATCTCTATTTGCATGATATGCCACTTGCAATCACCACCTAACTACTTTTTAGAATCCTCCTCCACTACCGAAGGAATCTAACTCTTCTTGCGACACTATAACGTTAATACGCATACGACGATTTCCACAGACAAAGAGTGCTTCTCCTTGTGAATACCGTTTAATACTCTCTTTCTCATTATCATTCAAATCGATCAACTGCGATAAGTCTTCTACTGCTTGTTTCTTAAGTCCCATGACTAAGTAATAGGAAGCGTTATCAAAGATGGCCTTTCCTTGTGTAATAACACTAGGATCACAGAAGTCACTAGGTTGCTGCGTAATAATGATCGTTCCCGTGTTATATTTACGAGCACGACGTTGTACTTGAGCCAAGAAATCAGCTCCCAACACATTGTTCTGTCCAAGTAAAACATGCGCTTCATCGACCATCAATACGGTGTCAACTTCCGTGTCCAAACAAAGTCCCCAAGCATACTTCAAAATATTGAAGAACAATGCATTGCGGATATTGACGTCTGCATTCATCAGTTCACGAATATTGAAGACGATAAAATCACTCTGCGGACTGATGGTAGTATGACCATCAAAATAGAATTGAAGTTCCTTCGTAATTGGACGAACTTTAAGTTCCAAACGTTCCAAAATATCACGTTCATGGGTCGCTTCTGTCATTGAAGTAAGACGACCCTTGATTGTTGCATATACATCTGAAAAAGTTGGATAATCTTGAGAAGTAAACTTCGTATAATCAGAATTGAAATCCATTCCAAAACGTCTATAAGTATCTTGCACAATCTCACTAAATAATGTTAAAACATCTTCTTCGATCGATGGATCATAATATTTCATAAATGCTTTTAAAGTCTGTAAGGTACGAGTAAGTACCGTATAACCAAGTCCTTGTTGCATCTCTTCTTCATCGGCATCGATGATAACTTCAAGCGGATTGATCATACCATACTCTCCACCTTTACCAAGGTCGATCGTATCTCCACCAAACATCTTTGTCATCTCAGCAAGCTCGTTTTCAGGGTCGATCGCTACCAACTGACAGCCGTTACGAATATGTCCACGCAATATAAGTTTCGCCGCTGTAGATTTACCAGATCCAGAAGTACCCAAAATAATCAAGTTTGCATTATTACGATTATTTTCCTTTTTAATCTTATATAAAAATTGATTAAATAAGATGACACCACCAGAGAAATCTACTCCAAGCAAAGTAGAAAGTCCTGGGTCCTTAATACTATCAAAGATAAACGGATACATGGCTGCAATCGTTACAGAAGGAATTGGGGTACCAATTCGATCTTCCACATCTTGTTTGGGAAATATTGGTAAAATAGATTTTAATACTTTTTCCTGTTCAAAACGAAGAGGAAGTGCTCTTAATTCCATGGCATCCAAATAATTCTTGACATTGGTTTTCTTTAGTTCCAAATCTTCTCTTGTATCCGCAGTAATCATGATGTGCATTTGAAAATCGAAGATGCGTGCCTGAGAGGAAGCCAACATTGAAACAAAGTATTCCAAAGATTCTGCATCTTGACGAATGCGCTCTTGCATGGTCTGATCTTTTTCCTCTTGATAACGAGCTTTTAATTCAGCAATCTGTTTATTTAACATTTTAGACATCGTCTGAAAAGGTACTGGAATATGTTTAACTACAACTTTAATTCCTGGCATATTTGTAAGCGAAGACAAATATCCTGGTCCAATATATTTTGGATAAGATACAACGGACAATATAGTTGCATACTTATCACTGATAAAAAAGTCACTCGCATTAAATTGTAACCCCTTAGGGGCAAGCTGTGATTTTAATTTATTACTCATAAAGGCAACACCGTCCCAAATTCTGTAGTTTGTCCCCCATTTAAGAAGTTATCTAAGATCACACGTAAGTCATCGTTACTGGTCTGAGCAGCACTGAGTCCACATCCAGCAAGTCCGTTGATCAAAAGACGTACTTTCTTCTGTAACATTTCCAAATTTTTCTCTTTAAACAAAATATAATACTCCGTATCTACAACATTATTGTTCATAAAAGAATTCCCTTTTTGAATATCTGCACTGATCAATTTCCGAATGGCTGGATCTGGCGTATTGTTATATAACAACTGCAATTGAGATAGATAAACCGAAATATCCACCGGACGATCCGCAACTACTAACCAAAATTCAAAATCAAGCATATTATAAAAATTCCTTAAACTGATCAACACATTATTTTGTGAATCAGGATCTAAAATGAAAATGTTTCGAGGAACAATCTTCACTCCAGTGACGCGATTCTGATCAGACAGCAGAATAATTCCATTTTGAATTGCTTCTACTGGTAACCAATCTTCTGTATACTTACTCGTTACCATCTTCGCCATAATTTGAACACCAACCTTTCCATACATATTTTTGACGATGATTCAAAAACTCTATTAACTCTTTTAATACATTTAATATATTGTGATAATACGGTACTGGAGCAACCAGCAAAGCAGAAATCGCTGCAGGTGCTAATACCAATACAGCTCCCCCTGTAGAAGTCATTGGAATAAACGTTAACAACACAAATGAAATTCCAAGTCCAACACCGAACAAAATTAAATCTTCCTTACGAAACAAACCAAATATCAATCGCCCACGATTGGTATTGGCCGGTATTAAATAATTATTCACTCAGTATCACACACTCCTTATCTTGGATTAAACTTATTATCGCTACTATATTTATTCTTTTTAGCAACATATGAATTTCTGCTCTCTTTAGCGTCATCCAAAGTTCTAGCAGAATCCTCATAAGAATCCTTTTTACTTGCATAATCCCTTGCTGCATTATCACGGGCCTGCCGCAATCTTTCTTTTTCAGCAACTCTATTTGCATATTCTTGAGATTGCTTTTCCCATTGAGCATGTTTAGTATCATATTCACTCTTTTGTTGATAGTAAGTTTCCATAGCTCCATTATAACCGGCTTCATCAAAGGCACCGTCTTGATTATATTGACTGGCCTCAGGCATAGAAGGTCCTGCACCACCAGTCCATTCTCCCGGATCTTGGCCAACATCATAAGAAGCCCATTCTGCTCTTGCATTTTGCATTTGCGCCTCAGCATTTTGCATATCAGCTGCTTTATTAGCAACTATACCCTTTTGAGCATCAATGTTTTCTTGAGATACTCCTGCTTTTGTTGCTGCTTTCTCTTGACTACGACGTAGAGCCCTTTGCTGTAAATTATTAACCATACCACCGTGCGCATCTTTATTACCAGTAGTTATTTGAGCCGCCAAATCACGTCCGGCGCCCCAACCGCCAGAAATCTGTTTACCTTGCGCCGCTGCAGCTCCTGCAGCATTAGCGTTTTGCAACATAGCAGCTCCAGCACCTGCTAATCCTACACCTCCGGCTAGAGCTCCAGCACCTGCCATCATACTGGCTAGACCAATACTTCCACCGCCTTGGCTCTTAATTCCAAGAACATCTTTGATAAAATTAGGCGCTTGCTTCGCAAAGAAGAAGACACCAATGATTAAGAATACGGTAGTCAAGGCCTTGATAATTCCGTCACCTGCTACATCAATACCATTTTGTACCATTTGCGATACAACATAGACAGCAAAATAAATGACGATTAATCGAACGAACAAATCTAAATATGTTGAAGTCAAAGATTTCGTCCAAGATGCAAAGGCACCATCTTTTGATGATTTTGGATCAATATAACTGATCACAGGAATAGGTGCAATCAATCTCAATACCGCTAACTTAACCGTACGAACAGCAACATCAACAACGAATGAGAAAATAATAAATACCAAAATTCCACCAACAATCGTAGATACCAAAGGGAAGTAAGAATAGGCATACGTATCCTCTTTTGAACAAGTATCATTAATGCTATTCAATTTCTCAGCAACTGTATCTGTCTCAATAGGAGTAGCACAACTTTTTGGAGAAAAAAATACATTAAGAATGGTCATCGACATTTCCTGCCCCACATCTTTTAATTCCGTCTCTTGTTCTGAATTATTGTCCGACGAACTACCGACAATCAATTTTCCAATAACATTTTCCGAAAGAATACGATCCTGCAAAGTATACAGTGTACCAAAGAGCAAGCCTTGTGACTTAATTTTATATTCATATGAATTTGTATAATTTGGATTTGCCGAAGATGGAGCATCAAAATCTTCTCCCCCTGTAGGAATCAACAAAGTTAATAGTATCAGCATAATAAGTGCTCGAGAAATAATTTTTCCAAATCCTTTTTCTTTATCGGTTAACACATCAGGATTCACAACAGAACTTAACAAAGAAAACGCCAATTTGAATAACATGAAAACACCGATAATTAAAAATACTCTCTTAAAAAAGGCTACTACAGAAGCATCTGCTAGAATATTACTGCTTGCGACATTAAAGAATAATTCATATACCCAAACTAGCAACTGATAAACAATCCGGTCCAATAACGACAAAATACTTCGTAATAAATTCCATAAGAAATTGGGCTTTACCCCCGCAAACATATCCAATGAATTTGTTTCCATATTAAACCTCCTATTTTAAATTACAACTTGTAAAATTCGAATCTATTATTTCTAATATCAAATTAATAAGCATTGGTAAAAAGAACAATGCAACTGCTGCAATACACCTTTTTACAAAATTGGATTGTGCTTTTTTCAACGCATCTTGATCAGATGCAATTACTGCCTTACCAAAATCTAGTGCACCAAATAAAATAACTAAAATTGGTGCAATAATCTTAACCATGTTGAACAAACTTTGTAACATTGAACCAAAACTACCTGGTGTATCAAAATTAAAAATAGACGTACAATCTTGTTTTTGATCAATATTACTTAACTTAAGTTTTTTAAATCCTTCGTTAATTTGCTCCATTAGTTGTTGTAAGCTTAATTGATTTGCTTCTTTTTGTTCTTGTGTAAGAGCAGTTGAATCTTGAATGGCGTTTTGCAACTTTTTATAAATATCACTAGATCCACTGATCTTATCTCTTAATGCTTCAACAGCATTTGTCATTTTTGTATAATAATCAGGATCATATTCATAACATCTTCCAGTATCTTGTTTAAAGTCTGTTTCTATGTCCCCTAAAATCGCATAAGGGCTGCCTGTTTCCCCACTTAAACCTTTTTCTATCGATGAAAGCTCATTTTTAAATTCTTCATATTTTTCTTGTGTCAAATTTTTGTTTGCTATATAAGTATCTAATTCTGATTCAATTTTAGGAATTGTACCCGTACGAGTACCGGTCGATCCTAGAATAGAACTGTCTAATTGATTTAATACATTATCATACTTGCCCTTTTTCTCTTTACAATAATTGGAATAATCAGGTTTATATATTGAATATTGTTGATCTTGCCCGGCTAGATCTGGAGGATGACTTTCCTGCAAGCCAATTGGACCACTTGAAATATAATAACCCCACTTTTTATAATAAGTTACATAGGCAGGACATTCTCTATTTTTTAGCGCGTCCAATAAATATACATAAGAACTATAAATCCATTCATCATCAACCGTTTGGTTTTTAAGTCTTCTTTCTGTCAAGTAACTTTTTTCATTTATAACAGCAAGAAGTGTATTATTGAATGAAGTAGTATCACTTTCATAATCTCCCTCTACCGAAACACTAGGGTGCTCAAGATCATCAAATGTAAAAGTAAATGTGATATTATTGTTAACACGCTTGTCGCCATCATTATGATACGGAATTAAAGCACCCTCTATAGTCGACTCAACTTTATAAGAACACGAAAGAGGCTGTAAGTTTGTTGAATACGAGGTATCGACAGTTTTTTTTAACGTGAATTCACCATGTATATCGTCATTATTGTCTCGAAGATTGTAGGCTCTTTTAGCTTTTAACGTTTGTGGACAATGATCAAGCTGTCTTTCAAAAATATCAAGCCATATTTTAAAGTCATATCGATCGTTTGCAGTAGTGGTCTGCCGCGACAGTACCAACCTTTCATAGTATTCATATTCATTTTTAAACCAGTCAGCTATAGACATAGAAACAAGGTGTCCGTTTTTTAACATAATATGAACATAAGAAGGATGGGGAAGTGTTTTTCCTTCGTCTCCATATAGCGTACCAGCATCAATACGATACTCACAATACCGGTAACTTGTGGCATCTACATTCCTATTTCCAATAAAGAACACACTCAAAACAACAATTATTCCAAATAAAAATTTGTTGAATTTCATACCATTCACTCCTCGATATACTAATCTACATTAAGTATAGCAGAGAATAAAAAAAATAGCAAAATATTTTTGCTATTTTTGACTTTAACGAATATCGTTCCAACAAGACCACCAATCGCCAGTTCCCGTGATAGTCTCGGAATCGTCGGCGCCTGAACTAGCGAATAGACCAAAGAGTAATTGGACAATCGTTACAACAAAGAACACTGCTACTGCTGCAATAGCTCTTTTCACCAATGCACCCTGTGCTGCTTTGATGGCTTTATCATCGCTAGATAATACTGCTTTTCCTAAATCGATAGATCCCATGATAATTAAGATAATTGGAATACCAATTTGAATAATTGGGAAAATACCTAATTTAACAAAACGAACAATTGGTGCCAATCCTTCACAATTATCTAATATTTGAAATAAACTTGACATACAAAATACCTCACTTTCATAACTCCATAATATCTTTTTTTTAAAGAAATGTCAATGTTTTCCTATAATCTTTACATTTTTGACATTAAAATTTAAATAATCCTAATATTTTACCTTTTTCTTCTTTATTTTCTTTCACGTTCACAATTCCAAGTTTGCTGAGTAGCCCATGAAAGATGTTGTTTCTATTTCGTTCATTTACTGGTGGCAAATTGTAATATACTTTTGATTTAGATTCATATTCAAAATCCATAATATCACTATTGCTCAATAAACTTTTATTAAGAACAATTTTTTTACCTTTTAATTTCTCAAAAATTGTACGATTTTTTCTCATCAATTTGTTCAGTTTGATTGAAGTTGGCTCAATTAGATAGAGAACATCATGACATGCTGCATCATCTTCACACTCATTGAGATCTACTAAGATGACGTCGGCATCTTTATGTTTCAATAATTCCATGGCAAACTGCTCTGGTTGAATAGAAAACATATTCTTTTCATTAAAATAGGCAAAATCATTTCTCCCAACTTCTAAAGCTACGACGCTCATTGAAAACGTATTCTCTAACTCTTTTTTGAGCATATAGATCAAAGTGGTACTTCCTGCATGATCCGTCACATTCTTAATACCAAGAATATGATTACCACTGATAACTTTTTCGACCACGGTATCCGAAAGTTCATTGAACTGTTGAATATGTGCAACATCTTTATAACTATTGGGATGATCTAGCAAGTATTTTAATCCCTCTAAATTGGTCGTAAAGTTGTAGTACCCCATCGAAATAATCTTTGATAAAAATCCGGAGGAAGAGACCTCGGGTGTATTGGGAAACAAAAGAATGATTTTTTCTACATCTAAATTCATAGAAATCTTCTGTAAATTTTGAACATTTTGATAATCTTTAATGGCGGTAACATCAATGATCATTCTACCAAAGAAAAAGTTTTTAAACATGCTCACAATTTCGTCCGCATCAAACTCTCCATTGATACTTTTGATAATATCGATATCTAACCCCGCCAAGATATCTCTTTGTTGATTGGCAATTATGACGTTCATTAAACCACCCTTTTCCTATGTTTCAAGTCCACTATCTGTTCCAGAACTGTAGATCATTTTAGTTTCCCCTTTTACCTGAAAGATATTCATCAAAGGAAAAATACGATTGAGTATAGGGATATCAATTTGAACAAAGGTGATGACACTATAATAAGTTCCCCTAAAAGTCTCATCCTTACTGCTTGTTCCACCGGCATTGGTATATTTAATACAGTAGCCAAAGCCACGATAACAGGTATATCCATCTTCTACGTTATTAAAATACTGATCAGAAATCTCAGTATAATGAATTTTTCGCAAATATGCCTGAATCTCTTCCTGGGCACTCTGAGTATGCCCCTCATGCTGTTCAATCAAACTGATAATTTCATTTTTTACACGAAAGGCCTTTGTATAGTTGACAGAAAAGGCCAAATAACCATTAATCAACAATAAAAACACGATGATGATGGCAATGGTTACTGTTCCACCAATGGCTTCCTTCATCTATACTTCACCTTCCTTATTATGTTACTGAATATGTTCAAATGGTACAATATAAGTAGTAGTCGTAGGTTGTGAATTACTAATATCATCCCATTGACCTGTAATTGAATTTTGAATTCTTGGCCATAACAACCAAAAGAACCCGATCACTGCTCCTATGGCAATAATTGTAATTACAGTTAAACTTAATTCTCCAGATGCTGCTTTCATATTATAACATCTACTCCCTTCTATTTTTTCTATTATTAGTATAACAAAAAACCTATTTTTTTACAATAAAATTACTAGAGTTTACTTTTGTTGACAAATTTTTAAATTTGAAAGACCAAAAAAGAAGCAATTTTTTGCTTCTTTTTACTAAAACTGAAACATCATCATCATGGAAATTAAAATGATCAACATGACGCCGACACCTGTTACAACCAACATGATCATCGTCTGATTTTCCATGAAGTTCAAGCGTTCTTTATATTTCGTTTCCCGAGCCTTATTTTGAAGGTTCGATACAGTCCTAGAAAACATCAACAGACGTTCTTGTTTCTTTTCTTGAGAACCAATTCCAAGACGATACAAAAGACGCATCATTCGCATCGAATCACGTACTGGATAAAGATTCGCAAATTCCATATATGGATCGATACTAGAATCTCCAGCATCAATTTTTTCGATCAACTGCTTTAATCCTGGTTTGAAGATATCAGGTGCATCCGGAATACTCTTTCCAATCGCTACTGGAACAGTGTAATGCTGGACCAAAATCTCCAAACTTTTCAAATAATAAGGCAACATGATATCGATCTCATGAAGATGAGCTTTATAATATTTTTTTAAATTAAAGTACTGTGATTTAAAGGTAATATAACCGACCGCTACGGCAATCGTCACATTGAGCAAAGATAAATTCGTAAGAAAGATTAACAAGAACGCTACCGCAACAATAAAGGCACTGGACAATCTTTTCTTAAACAACACCTCTACATCGATCGCATCTCCGTATTTGGCATAACACAAGAAATCATAGTCATCTTCTTTTAACAATTTAAAGTAAGGGTCGTTATCTTTAATAAATTTATCTTTATCGATCGTCTTGTTATAAACCAAAATAAAGATGAGAATTGCACCGACAATAAATACTTCCATTATTCAGCCCCCACATTCTCGTTATAATATTTTTCTCCCTTGAGAAGGAAATAACTATTGATAATTAATACCGCATGTAAAAGAAGCTGAATATACCAACGATTTAAAAGCGCAATGTAACTTTCTCTTCCCAATAGATACTGTACCAACATTACCATCAGGAACAACATGACTCCATAACGCAAGAACGACTTGTGGAAAGTTGCTCTTTCGATACGATCGCGATAGACACTTTCAACGAGCATATCGATGTCAAGTTGCATATTATCTAAGCTCTCTCCTGTATCGCGTGCTCCTTCTTTGGTAATCTGTAAGAACAACTGATGCATGTTTTTAACAATGTAGTACGGATACTTTTGATTCATGTATTCGACCGATTCGTCGATACTGCCATTTTTATAAGCGAGTTCGATCATATAGCTGACATCCGAAAGTACTGGATCTTCAAGTACTCCAGAATTGCGGACACCCTCTAAAGATTTGACAAAAGACTGCGTAGTAGCGAACTCCATAATGGTATTGGTCGTATAAACTTGCACTTGCTCAAAGATAAATTCACTATAGACCCTCTTACAACGTAAATAAGCAAGATATGGAATGAAGGCCACCGTAACGACGATATAAAGTAATGATATAAAGAGATTATAGAAATAAATGTAAGAAACGATACCCGCAAAACCAGCAAAGAGAATCACTTGGATCAAATATTGTCGTGCGGTATACTCTTGCCCCAACTCTTTCGTCTTCTCACGTACGACTTTAAAAGAATATGGTGCAAACTTATCATACGCAACCTGTACTTGCTCGACAATATACTTGTATACATTTTGCCCTTTGTAGTTTCGATATAAGACAATAAATACAGCTATGAAAAGCAAAATAAACAATTCCATAGGATCATCTCCTTTCTTAAATCAATTCTTCAACTGCTCCTGCTTCCTCGTTTAAAGAATCGGGAATAGATTCTTTGATTGGCTCTAATTTGATATTTTGATTGGCCAAGTATTCTGTTAAAAATTTACTTGGGGATTGAACGATCGGTTTTCCCTCAAAAAATTTTTGATAGAGTGTTCTACACTGTGGTTGATTGTCTTGATCGACATAAAACTCTACTACTTCGTCGATCTCACGATGAAATTTCTGATATTTGGGACTGTAGTAAGCTTTGATATGAACTCCCAACTGAATGTAACGATAGATGGTCGACAAGAACTGATTGACATCGAGATCGGTCTCCATCAAACTATACATACGATAAGGAATCGCACTCGCTTTGTCAGCGTGGATCGTCGATAGAATATTATGTCCTGAAGAAATAGAGTTACGAACGGCACTGACAGCCTCTGCACTACGTACCTCTGATAGCAAAATCCATTTTGGATTTTGACGCATACAGGTCACCAAAACATCGGTATAAGAAGCGACATTGTTTGTTTTCATCGCCACGATATCACGTTCTGGGAAGATGCGATCTAGATGTAATTCCAGCGTATCTTCGATCGTAATAATCTTCTCATTGGTCTTCGTATGACTCGCTAGATATTTGACAAACTCGGTCTTACCAGAACCAGTTTCTCCACTGACGATCACATTGCAATGCCCTTCGACACACTTCAATAGGAAATCATGAATGTCCAAAGGTACATACTCTTCTTCCAACAACTTCTCTTTTTCAAGTCGAATCTTTGCCGGAGTCTTACGTATAACCAAAGCAATTCCGTTCGTGGCAATCGATTCATGAACAAAGTTGAGACGAAGTTCAGTACTTTCCGCATCCAAGAAAGGTTTGGCATTGTTAAATGTCGTCCCCATTACATTGGAACACTGAAAAGCAAGTTTTTCTACAAACTCGTTGGTAAGACCATCGACCGTTACTCGAATGGAGCCTTGGGTTAATGAGCGTACCCAAACCTGGCCATTGTTGCTATAAGAAATATCGGTAATATCATCATTTTGAAGCAACGGTTGAAATGGTCCGAAATCCAACTGATCAAATATATTTTCCCTCATTTAACCCCTTTTCTCCTTTCTGTTTACTTATTGCGTGTTTTCTTCCGTCCAAACGGTAACACGATTGATGAAATCTTTCAAGTCCGTACTGCTGAGGGCAACTTCTCCTGGTTCTTCCTTCATGCTTTCCGCAGTCGGTACTGGAATAAGTGTCGTCTCATAGGCACGTAAATAACTCGCTTTACGAAGCAAAATATGGTACTCTTCTGGAACCGCAAAGATCATCAAAGCAGGAGATCTCTTTTCTTCCAAGTTTGCAAATACTGGATCCCCGTTGCTATCGAGGACTGCTAAAATCTTAACGTTCTCCAAGAGTTTTCCAACCATGATCTTATCTGGCTCATTGCTACCATCATCGATTCGATTGATAGCTTTTAAATAGATGTCGATGTAGTTTCCTGGATACATCGAATTTCCATATGAAAGCTCTGTATTGATCGCAAAGTTATAGAGTACGTATCCTTCTGGATAATCCATGATAAAGGAACTAGCAAGTTGCTCCTTTTCTACGACACAGCGACTATAGAATAGACTGCCTTTAGGAATTACTCCATCGGAACTTACATATTTATCGACGATGCTGGCAGCATCTAAGATCACATCTCCTTGTAGAAGTGCTGGCACCACTTCCATTGTTCCAATCATATCGGGAGTAATCTGCTCCCCTGCGGTAATCGTCTCTTTGGCATAAGGCACTACTCTCGTTTGCAAAGTTGTTTTAATACGCCAGTTATAACCAATATACAAGACGACGACAGCTGCTAGTACACCGACCACTGTAACAGTATTCTTATTGGTCAAAAATTTCTTAATTCCTACTATTAAGTTGCTCATAATCTAACTTCCCTTCTTTCATTAATTCTTCAATCAGACGATTTTCGTCATACTTTGTTTCCAAAATAGCATCGATTTGATTGCGAATACCCAAGCTTTCACTGTTAAAGGTGACGCTGGTAGTCGAATCGACCTGCACGCTGACTTTGGGTGGAGTTTCATTGATGTCGTACATGCGAATACGATAATTACGATCTTGATTCACAGATTGAGAAAATCTTCGTACAAAACTTTCAGCAAATTTTTCTTTGTCCATTCGAAGTTGTCCGGTCAATCGATAAAACCCTATGTCGACCGCATCCGTCATCGCTGCTTCGGTTGTCTCTTTCAACAAGTAATAATCGAGTTCATTACCAGAGAAATAATTAGAAATAATATTGACAACCGCAAAAGCTAAGATTCCCAAAGAAATAATTCCTGCTGCTAAAACACCTTTACTCATCTCTTACCTCCTCTACTTGCTATATGTATCGCATGATTCACCACGTTGATTGTTACATCCCGTGACTCCTCGTCGTTGTAAAACTGCATTTCCACCGAAACTAGTTCGCGTCCTTAAAGTATCTAAAAGAGCGCTCTGACAGATCGTCATGCCATTTTTCGTACGACAATTCGTCGTATCGTAATTCAAATAATCTCCTCGTTCCTGGTTGTAAGAACGAATATAGTTGATCGTCTGACGATCAATATAGAATTCATAATCGAGTTCCTGATCGTCATTATAAATTTCATAGTTATCTTTTTCGATCTTTTCTGTTAGAGCTGTTGGATCGATCTGATAGTTACGATTGGTCGTATTGATTGCCCCTGCACTCCAATTCCAACGAGGCGCACGTCCCAAAGGTGCTTCATAACTCGCCGGGAACACATCATTCAAAGAAATTGGACGGAAGATAAATTGAAGATATTTTGGATCTTGTTGATCGTCATCGTTTGGACCTGGATTTTCAGGATCCTCATCACACCCTTCTGTGCCAGGAACACAATCATCTTCGTCGTTCTCTAACGCATAGAAACAAGCAATATCAAAATCCCAATCTAAATATCCATAATTCTTAATTTTAGCGTCGATGTTGTAATCAATTTCCGAACAAGTTCGATCTTGCCCTTCTTTACATTCTGTCAATTCATTAAATTCTGGCAAATCGATTTGCCCTGTTTTTAAGTTGTACCAAGGCGTATTCGTATCTTCTGATAACAAACTCGTATAGAACCGATTTCCTCCAGCTTTATATTCGGTCTTATTATCAGTTTTTCCATATTCTACTTCCCCTGTAACATCGTCGATGCGAGCTTCCGGAAAGCGATAAATCTTCGTTCCATCGACGTCTTCTTCCATTCCGGCTTTATAATCTTTACTAGCCAAACTGGTACTGAAAGTTAGATTGTTGTCTGGAGTATTTTCTACAGATACTGTATAGACTGCAGTATCTTCTTTAACCGTAGGCTCTTCACTACATTCCCGAATGATTGCTTCGGCATTGGCTAGATCCTGTTGATATTTCTCATTGGCTTGTTGTTCGGTAAGATAATAATCTTTGCCAGGAGTTCCACTACATCCAACCCATTGACAATTGGCATTACAATAGACGTCAGCGCCTACACTATAGTCATAAGTATAACTACGTAAAATACCATTCGTATCAAAGAAATAATATTTATGACGACGTGAAACATCATTTGTTACCTTCTGATGCAATCGAGCATTGCTCCAAGCAGTTCGTGCTGGAGTCGAATAATAATAGTATCCTGCACATTCACCATAAGGGACATCGCTCGTTCCACAGCCACTTTGACTGCTGTTCCATTTTAAATTATTGCCACTTCCTGTGTAATATCCTAACGGATCTCCCGTTCTCGTTACACCATCACGGTAATCATACTGTTTGTATACCGGCACGACGGTAGAGAAAGAAGAAGGTACCGCTGTAGATGCCATATCATCCTCTTGATAAGTTTGTTGATAACAAGAAGCAATACATTCCTGTGAATAATTTCCACCATCACAAGACAATACACAAGCATCAAATTGTGCGGACGGACCAGCGGCTTCAGTATTTTTATCTTCCCAATGACCACCATTACAAACTGGTCTTGGTACACAGACTTTTGGTGCTGAAATTTGTGGATAACTAGCCGTCTTTACTGCCTGACACTCCAATTTAGAAGTTACGGTAACTTCATATTCAACCCCCATACCAGCTTGCGTTACTACTGGAGGTCCATAAGTGACAGAAACCGTTTCTTTACATTCTCTACTACAATAAGAATTAATTTTTTCAGTTTTGGTTCCTACCACTTGCTTTTTATTTGTAGCGATTTCTGGATTATAATCACAAGATAAATTTTGAGTTTGATTAGGATCAGCGTTCGCATCCGCACTGAAAGAAGATCCGGCACTAGGAATAAAATTCCATTTATTCTCAAGTTCCTGTTGTTTTTGAATCGAAGCTTCATCCAGTGTCGTAGTATAAGATCCTCGCTCATCTGTATCCGTCATCGTATAATAAGATCTTCCCGCCTTGGCACATTCACCCGTCAAATCAATATAATTCGGATAAACTTTTATTTCCAAATCGATCATACTATCGAAGACAATATCTTTGACAGCAACCGATAAATCCCAAATATCAGAAGAGGAAGTATTTTCGTAGTTCGTAACAGTATCATTAAGATAGATCGTAACTTTTGCATTGGCTGGAAGACTACTAAGTTTTGCAACCCAACCATTTTCTGAAGTTGGCTCTTGGTAGGTGATTTTACTTGCATTTACATAAGCATTCCGATCCTCATCACTTGTAAAACAAGAATCAGAGCTCTGCGAAGAACCAAAGTTTTCAAGATCATTCGTTGTAGGTCCATCCTCGGCTTGTACAAAAAGTCCAACGACCAATACCGCTAGAGCCAAAACGCCGATGAACCATAGTCCCTGTTTCTTACTAAACTTCCGCATCGCTTTCACCTTCTTTCAATATCTTTTTAATTTCTTGATAAGCATCTGTTTCCTTGAGTGCCCCTTGAACAACTTTTTCATGGGGCCGTACAAGTCGTGCTTCTACTTTAAATTCATATTCTGTCGTCGGTCCAAAAAACCTCGTACAAGTAATCAAAGTAAGCAGCGGATCATCTTCACTCACTTTGACATCATAATCATAGTAACTTTGCTCTTTTGCAGATTGAATATAATCTTTTAAATCCTGTTTAGGAAGACTTGCTCCAGCATCGTTTTCCTTGACAAACTCTACCGCATAGATGCGGTAAAGATAATCTTTTTCTCCAAATGAGACTTGAATGTACTGATTCTTTTTTGCAAATTCAGTATAGACAAACCCCATCAACTGTTCAAAACGACTATGTTCTGGATTGGAAATCAAAGGATGACTAGAGACGTTTTGAATGTTATGTCCAAAGATGGCAAGTCGATTGGGAAGCGTATCCGATGGATCATACTGCATCCAAGTATAATCTGCAAGCGATCCGCCTGCATCGTTTCCAACAACAATCGGATAATCGATGTTCGTCCCCTGTACGCGAATCCAACCGACCACCGGTGCACTGTACTCTTGCTGTTGGACACTTCGACTTTCCACTTTGTAATAAGGAAATAGAGCATCCTTAAAGAGCCATCCAACGAAAGTCAATCCCAAGAGAAGTAAAATCACATAATAGACCTTGCGCATAAGAACTACCTTACATAATAAGGATCATCTCTAAAACCCTTACCACTCGTAATTTTGACATCGCGATCGAAATACGCAACCAACTTAACTCCTGCTTTCAAATCTTCTGGAACACTCTGCGTATAAGGACTGCCTGCTGGGGCCATCACATATTTCATACCTTCCATCTTTGTCGAGTTCATAAACCAATAGCTGCTGTAATCATTATTGGTATTCTTTGCTGTGAATAATTCATAAGCATCCGGTGAAGAAATTTTGACTTTGTATTTATCGATTCTGGAAGTTTCGTATGTAGCCCATTTCTCATAGACCGGTACTTTGATCTCATGACTGACAAAGCGATTGGTATTGACATAGCGATTAAGTTCATTCACGATTTGATAGGCGATGTTTCCTTGTTGTTTTGGATTGTAAATAGCACTATGATCGGCATTTTCATAACGAATTTGAATTTCCTCATCGTTGCTAGTTAACGTGCGATCCATGATGACCTTCGTTTCTCCATCCGCTGTAACTTCCATGATACGCCATAGATAGCCAGAATACATCAAGTATTCTCCACTATAGCGTGTATTCAATTTTGATTGTAATCGAGCCTCTTGATAATCGTTCAATATATAAGGATCATTCTCTGTTCCACTTCCATCAATAATACCCAAATCTGCTTTCACATTGAGAACAGGACGAACACCCAAAAGAGTATTGGAAGTGAAGCTTAAGAAATTGCTCTCTCCCGTAATGTTGAAATCACTGCGGTTTACCCAACCGGCCTCTTGATCTTTGCGATTAGAAAGCCAGAACATGTAAGGAGATTGTAGATAACTTTCAACGCCGTTATCTCCTAAACTAAGGTTGAATTCTTGTACGGAAAGAAGCCCTACGGCCATCGGATCCGTCTGTTTGTCACAAGTTGTTTTCTCGCGATCTTCATTCGTAATGACATCATCACAAAAACTGCTCTTGGAAACCACATATTCCTTGCTGCGTTCACTTAGATGATTATAAAAATAATTGTTGAGCCATTTCTTTAGATCACTATGATCAAAAGACGTGTCCGAACTATTATTGTTCATATTACCAACGGTATAAGCACTGATCAGTTTGGTCGTGTTGTCTTGATTGACCCCCACTACCTGAAAGAGCATTCCGGAAAACAATACATAATTATCACTTTGATCGCCTTTAAAATAATTAAGATCTCCCATCTTCGATTTCATGACGGTATTTAACATATCTAAAACGACGACGGTTCGCTGTTTTTCAGATTTATTTCGCAAATGATCATAGGCGCTGTAAGTGACGGTATAACGTCCCACCTTAGAAGTATCGACCTCTTGTTGAATGCGAACTTCACTGTTTGAAAGTTTACCATCGACTCGATCGACTAAAGATGAAATACCAAGTTCTTCATAAGTATCGCCTCGATCAATATAAATTTCATCATCCCCATTGAGCGTAATAACTGGTCCTTCATGATCCACTCTAGATTCGAATTTTCCACATTTTAAATAAGTATAGTAAACATTTTTCCCATCTTCACGACGCACTTTTACCCAACTATCTTTCGCATCACACAAGGTATTCTTTTTAGGTACATAGAACGCGGTCGTCCATTTTTCATCGTAGAGCTTTTGTAAACTGACACTGGCAACTTCACCATCTTGTACTGGAAGCAATCGATAATTGAGATCGAAATATTTCTCTCCTGCTTCTAAAAGCCGCCCTTCCTCTTTATGGAAAAGATAAAGTTTTTCTAACCAGAAGAACCAAAGAAGACACGCAAAAAGAACGACAACAACTAAGATGCCAAAAATCAATATAAACTTTTTTCTCTTCTTTTCTTTCATCGTCATCGCTCCTATTTTAAGTGATAGATCAATTTTCGATTACGAACCGTCCACTCTAAATCAACTTGTTGCTGCTCCATCAAGTCTGACTTCACTAGCAAATACAAGTAATTTCCTTGGTAACTTCGCTTCGTCGCAAGATTGATCGGAAGCTCTACTTCTTCGCCCTTATTATCTATATAATTAATTGTACCATACTTCTTAGAAAAGTCAACCAATTCGCTCGTCGTAAAATCATCACTCACAAACGACAAAACCAATAACATATTGCCACTTGGAGCCGTCAATTCCTCTTCTACAATAGAGCATCCCTGCTCAAGACAACGTTCAAAATAATAAGGTTTACTAGCTACCAATTCAGATTTTACAAAGCGAACGATCTTCTTCTTTCGATCAGGGAAAGTGACCGTCAAATCTTCCCCCATTTTTTTCTCTTGATCAAGGGTAATGGCTCCTAAATCCGTAACCTTAAGTTTCACTTTCTTCAAACTTAAGTTAGAGCGTCCTTGAATGTCTTGATAAGTGAGTACAAAATGATCATTCTCTAAAGAAGACGGAACTTGATAGATCAATAAAAACGTCTGTGTCGAACCAGATGGAAGTTCTGCTTTTTCATAAGGAGTCCCTAAATCTTGAAAACGCTGGTTATATTTCTGGGTATTGACAGTACTGTAAACGCCATTTTGTAGGTGAAAACGATCGATCGTCATCGTTCTTGAAACGGACTCGTTGGTAACAGAAACATCCAAAATGACAAATTTTCTTTTGGAAGAGGAATCTAAGACGAAATCCCCTTTAAAATCTTTATCGGTCACATAGGCAGCATTTACTTGGATCGAATATCCATTAGAGACGAAACGTTCCCCAAGATGATAGATTTTATTTTTCACTTGAACAAAATAAATGCTATAACCTAAGATTGCTATAAAAAGCACTAGTCCAATAACTCGGACGACCGTCTGATGCTCCTGATAAAAATATTTTAAAAAACGAAGTTGTTTTTTGATCGCTCTTTTATATCGATCTTTATCCACCTGAACTTGGAATTCAAATTCTTCGTTATCTTTCTCTTCTAAGCCTAAAAAAGCACGATCTTCCTGAAATCCAAACTTTTTAAGATCCACTCCCAAAACCCGCAAGATCAACAAGATAAAGATCAAGTACTGTGGCAAAGAGAAAATGAAAAGCAAATCACGAATCGCCATGATGGTCGTAATTGATGTTGCTCCATTTTGTAATCCTTGGAAATAATTGGCACCATAAAGAAATACCAACAATAAAGCCACATATTCTAAAATTAGAAAAACATAAAAACGATAAGGTTTCTTTTTATAACGTAAAAGATAGATGATCAACAAACTGATCAAAATCACCGCTATTACAACGATATAGAATAAGATACTTGCATAGTGATGCACACTGTCCAGTGCTTCATCGTAAGTACCCAATAGAATATAATCAGAGACAAAGGAAGAAAAGGCCTGATTTTTATAGAAAATATATCCGCACAAGATCAACAATAAAGCATGGATCTTTTGAAAGTGTTTGATCAAAAACGCATAAGGTCGTTTTAAAACCATGGCAGTCCCTCCTATTCTATCTTTTTATAGTATAACTTATTTTGCGAAAAAAAGAAAGATATGTTATACTGTTTTTGGAAAGAAGGGAAAATATGAAAAAGACACTATGGGTCGTAATGCTTGCGTTAGTAGTTCTCTGTTTCACTGGCTGTGGATCTGGAAAATTAGAGACGATCAACTATCAAACTTTGACGAAAAAAATAGAAAATAAAGAACATTTTATTTTAGAGGTTATGCAGACGGGCTGCCCTGCTTGTCAAGACTTTACACCACGATTTGAAAAGATTTTGAAAGAGCATGAGATTACAGCGTACGCCCTCAATCTGACCGATATGACGGAAGAAGATCGAAAAGCGTTTGATAGCATGCTCAATGTCAGCAGTACGCCAACCGTCATCTTCTTTAACGATGGCGAAGAAGAGTCTGTAACTTATCGAATCATCGGAGCAGTATCCAACGATAAGATCGAACAAAAATTGAAAGCACAAGACTATATAAAATAAAATTCCACTAGACACCTCTGGTGGTTTTTTTGTACCTAAAAACATCCTTTACGGATGTTTATTTTTCTAAATAATCTTTCTCCTTATGTGGCTCTTCTAACAATAGTCCTCGATATTCTTGTTGCCTTAAAACTTCATAGATCACAATCGCACAACTGTTAGACAAATTCAAAGCCCGTACTTTATCGGTCATCGGGATTCGCATGCAATGATCTAAATCCTCTTTTAAAATTGACTTCGGAATTCCCGTCGATTCTTTGCCAAAGATAAAATACAAATTTTCATCTTCCAAATTGCGATAATCAAAACTGGTATGCGGCTTTCTCCCATAACGTGTAAAGTAATAATAAGTTCCTGGATTCTTGGACTTGAAATCTTCAAAATCATCATAGACCACATAGTCCAACTGATCGATATAGTTGACTCCACTTCGAATCAAATGCCGCTCATCCAAAGTAAATCCTAATGGACCAATGAGATGAAGACGAGTGCCGGTGGCAACACAAGTACGCATGATATTTCCCGTATTCTGAGGTATTTCTGGTTCAAATAAAACAATGTGATTCATCTAAATTCCTCCTTAATTTTCCTAAAAGAAAGACCATTACCAAAGTAATCGTCAATCCGTTATATAAGTATCTAAGAATTGTTCTACTTCACTTAAAGATAAATCGGTATAATCATTTCCTTGTAAGACTTTATACACTTCTCCGTTTTCAAACAACAAGAAGGCAGGATATCCTAAAAGATCTTGATTCATGTGATATTCATCGTGAAGGTTTTTAAGAATTACTTCCGCATGCGTTTCGTTTTCCAAATTCAAATAAGTGAGCTCATCTTTTAACTCTTTCTTTAAGATCATGGTCTTTAGATCTTTTTCAAAATTCCGACACATGTCATTGGCTGGTACACATAGATATAGAAGCGCCCGATCACTTTCTTGGACATAATGGCCAAGTTCCCGCTCCGTAATCTCGGGAATGACACCACGAAGTGTTGGAATCGTATCTTGATAAGCACGATATTGCCGATACCAAAGACATAGATAGATGACTGCCAAGATGGTAACACCACAGATCAGTCCTAAAATCACGTAGTTCTTAAGAGGCTTTGGTAAGTTTTTTCTCTTCTTTTTCATACAATCGATCACCTATTCTTTTCTATATTTTATTCTACCACATTTTCTAACGTTTGATAAGATACTTTTTTTAATTGTTGCGTCACTTTCTGATAAAGTCGCTCAATATCTTTTGGTTGTTCATCAAAGAAGGAAAGACGAAAGCACCGTACACCTATGGAAGAACTCGTAGAAAGTTCATCCGTGAAATCCAAAACAGAAGACCAAATAGTCGTCGTCTCCTTCGCGCTCTCTACAGGGTATATTGCTCCATAGCGGTCTTTTAACTGATACGTCTTTCCATTGCGACAGAGCGCACAAGGACGTTTTCCTTCTTGCACAAGATGATTTAAAAGACAATGCTTCATGACCATCAATTCTACTCTTCCATAGATCAATTGCTCGACCGGTGGCAGAAGACCAAAAAGGTGTTCATAGTTATGAATCAACTGCTCCACTCGCCGTTCATTCATTTCACTTGAAAGCGTCACTCGTGATAATCCAAATTTTTGCAAGTAATAAACCGTATAAGCATTCGCTACATTGAGCGTATAATCACCAACTTTTTGATCTGTAGAAAGAAGATCCCCAAAACGCCGAACTAAAAGCGCAGAGGAAGAAGGCGTACTTCCAACCCGATGACCTTGATAGATGATCCGTGAATCTTTCATATATGATTGATACAACTTTAGATCCCGTACATAGATACGTGCCAAAGGAAGTGCAAGACAAGCACGAAGCTGTTCTTCATTACAAACGCTCGCTGTCACTTCATAATTTTCCACTGTTTTGGTGGACAACATTTTTAAATCTGGCTGAAATTTCAAAACAGAGCCGGCCTTCCCCGCATTCCTACGAATATTCTCTAAATGAATGAAAGCAAGACGACGCATCTGGTTTAAAGATGACATTGGAAAGAAGACATTGTCATCCAAATCAATCGTAAGTTCCTCTAACATAAAGGGCGTTGCTCCCAATTTGCGAAGTTTCTCTTCGACGATCGCCCTCGTCAATGGAACATCTTTCGCATCCATAACAACTTCTCCCTTAAGAAAAACTCGATGTTGATCAGGATCGATCACAGTCAGGGTGGCAGGAGCTCCCTTTTTTAAAGTAAAAGCCATAGAAATAGGTATTTTTTTACGTGGCAAATCCCGAAGCTCTCCCATCAATTTAAAAGAGAGTGTCTTATGAACTTGATCCTTGGTTTTAAGATGCACCTTATTATCGACATAGACAATAGAGCCCTGCTGAGCTTCATGAATCAATCGTCCCTGTAGGTCATATAGAAAATTGACAATCATCCCTTTGCCACTTTCTAAAAAACGAATACCATCTTCCTGCGTCAAATCTTCGGTCAACTGCATCTTGATTTTTTTGGGAGTCACTTCTAAAACATTGCCAATTTTGACCCCTATATGATTAGGGCTTTGAATATTCATAAGACCTACCTGGTTTTCATCAAATAAATGTCCCTTGGTAAACCCTCTAGAGAACAGAATCTTGAGTTCCTTTATCTTTTCCGGCTTGATTACAATGTGGCCAGTTTGTTCATATTGATCGATCAAATCACGATAAAATCTCGTAATAAATCCCACATATTCTGGACTTTTCATCCTTCCTTCAATTTTAAAACTGTCAATTTGACTGTGCATCAAATCTTCAAAATAGTCCCATGTAGCTAAATCTTTAGTACTTAATAAATAAGGTCCAGAAGTAGGAACCACTTCCCCATTTTCTAATAATTGATAAGGCAATCTACAACTTCCGGCACACTCCCCACGATTGCCGCTTCTACCACCGACCATACTACTCATGAGACAACATCCCGAATAACAAATACAAAGAGCCCCATGAATAAATACTTCAAGTTCCATATGGGTCTTGAATTCTTGAATTTTTGAAAGCGATAACTCACGAGCTAAGACGACCCGCTTGACGCCAAGACGCTCTAAAAGATCGAGCTCTTCTTGACTTTGATTGTGCATCTGAGTCGAAGCATGTACTTCTAGATCTGGATAAATTTCTCGAATTAAACAGAGCATTCCAAAATCTTGAACGAGCACTGCATCAACATGATGATCATATAAAAATTTAACATAAGATAAGAAATCTTCAACTTCTTCATCATAGATCAAGGTATTGACTGTCACATAGATCTTGACACCATATAAATGACAGAGTTCAATGGCTTCCATCATCTCGTCATCAGTAAAATTCTGGGCAAACTTTCTAGCCCCAAAATTCTTACCACCCAAATAGACAGCATCTGCACCATTGTGAATTGCTTGAAACAAAGCTTCCCTACTTCCAACAGGAACTAACAACTCTTTCTTCTTCACTTTAACACCCCTTTGCATGGTTATTATAATTCATTTCCCAAGATTTATCAAACACAAAGAAAATATCATAAAATAAATAGGAGGCAATCTTATGAAAGACTTTCTGCCCAACATCTCTACGACTACCTTCACTGGAAGTGCCATTGTCATTGGCTTTCTATTAGGCAAAGATCTATCGATCGATGAACAAAATGCCATTGGCGAATGGCTCATGTTAGTAGGACAAATCCTACAGACTAACACTGCTTGGATGCAAGTATTAGATGATCGCAAAGAAAAACAAAAGCAGACAGAAGAAGAGAAAATGCAGACGATCAAAGCCTGTGTAGAAAAAATGCATCAAAAGTTAAATAACCTCAATGACTTGCCATAAATCATGAATACTCACCTTGATATTACTCTTTTATTTTATCTCTCAATTTAATTATAAATAATAAACTCTTTAATTCCACAAAAAACAAAAAATTCCCACTATTGGGAATCTTTATTTTTAGTTATCTAGTTTAATTTCCTTCAAAAGACGTCCATGTTGTTGGCTCGTATACTGCCCCTGAAACCAAACTTCACCAGAAGCTTTATCGCGTACTGGAACAAATAAGGCTGATTAAATGTAAGATCAGTTTCGTCTACAGACACTTTTTGTTTTTCCTTTTATTCATTTTTTAATTTTTTAAGATGTCTTCAAATTTTCCTAGTTTGAAATCGCTTGTAGGAGTAAATTCTTGATTATCACCTACATAACGTGGCTCTCCAATAAGCATCATCCCTTGATTGACATAAACATAATCAAAAGTCTCTTTTACCCCAAAAACAACAAATCCTTCAGCAAAGAAATCTTGATTTAATGGAGTGAGATAGTAAAAGCCAAGTTCTCCATTCGGCGCAGTAAGTTCAATCGTAAATGCCTTTCTAGTACCAGCATAAGTCCCTGTTTGCATTGCTCCTACATTATAACCTATAGCTTCAAAATTATTGCGTAGATTCGTCTTGATTTCTTCAGTTACCAAACCATCATAATTTCCTTTATCTACTATAAGTGTCACAAAAAGAGCATCATTCTGCATCAACAGATTATCATTAGATATTTGATAGTAGTACCCCTCTTCCTTAGTAAACTCAAATCCTCCATAGCTGATTACATCACTATTTTCTTCCGGTTCATACTCTTCGCCTATCTCATCATCAATAATATAATCATCATTGTTACTATAGCCGTTATCATTCTCTTCTTCATAATCATTAATATGTTCTTGGTTTACATCGTTATCTGCATTTTTATGTTGATTGATATAGAAAATACCAAAAATACTTGCTCCAATAAACAAGACAATAAATACACAAATAGCAATTATTACAATCGAACGACGATCTTTATTCATCTCATTCTTACCTCATTTCTAATTCATTTTTACAAGTTTAGAATAATAGGCATTATTATTAACATCAAAGATACGGAAGATACAATAATAATCATAACCATCATCAAAATTTTGTAATTTGAAAGTAAACTGATCTACTTTCTCTTCCATACCTTCTATCACACCATTGGATTCCCAATCTTCTGTATAATTACCATGATCATCTAAAATATGATATTTACTGCTAGCAAAAACTACATTGGTATAATCTTTTAAATCGACAGCAATTTCTGATGGCAAAGTATCATTTGGTTTAACAGAGACATTGCCAATTTCAACCTTATTCGTCTTTTTATCTAATATTAACGACATTTGGGCCGTATCTAAAGTCCAATCCCCAATATTTTCCGAAGAATAATCTTCTAGAGTTACCATCGTATTGTATTCAATATAACTATCCGTCTCATCAGTCTCTATTAAAGAAAGAATATATTCATTGCCATCCACATTAGATACAACTCTTAATTGGCGATCTTGAATATTTGCTTTTAAAATATTACCATCTAATATAACATTATTACCTCTATATACTGGCAAAAAATAACCATCTTTATTATCTCTAAATACGATGTAACTAGCTTTAGCAAAATCACCTGCTTGCTCATCAGTCAATGCTAGAGTAAAATCAGAATCTGTGATTGTACTATCATTTTCTAAAAAAGAAAGACGTTTACTTGATTTTGAAGTTTGTAACTGATTAAAATTAGAAACAAGTGATGCATAATTTTTTGGAACATCCAGTGTATTGTATAAAGATAACATTGCAGCTTTTTCCTGGGTAGCACCGTTGTATGGAAAATAAATGCTAATTCCACGAGATTTTGAGTTAGTAGCAAAATTGTAAACGACTGCATCTTCAATACATTTCAGTACTTTTTCTGCTTTCACATTAGACAAGGATTTCAACTGATCCACGAAATTATAAAGATCAATCATATCATAAAATGGTGCCTCTGATCCATATTGATATAAATTGCTACGTACTTTGGCAATTGTCGCATAGTCATCATTAACGTCAACATCATTAAAAAATTCACTTAATGCACTATTTAACGATTCAATTTTAGATAGATCAACTAAAGAATACGTAGAATAAACAGTATATTCTTGATTATAAATTTCATAATTCATTTTTAAAATGTCAAGTTTATTTTTATATGTTTGAATAAACTTTTCACCTATATCAACAGCCGAATCAGTTGCTTTAATTTCATTGATAAATGACAAATCACTTGTATTTTTAATTGATAAAGTTGTTTCTTCTGACGCAACTAAATAGTTAGCATAATCTTTAAACATATTGATCATTTCAAAGGAACCATTGAGACAGGTACCAAAAAAAACAGTCTCTATTTTGTTATTTTGATTAAACGAACTACTATCTAAAGCATCGTTCATTTCATTGATCGATAAGCCATCACTATTATATAGTTCATCAAATTCGCTTCCCATGATGGCTCCACCATGATTCCATAAAATCAAATCATAACGATCCGTTTTGGAATTATCATAAGCATAATTCAAAAAATCTATTAACGTTTGCGCTTGCCCCATGTTTTTGCGTTCTTGTTCTTGTACAGCTTCAAAACCATTGTTAGTAAGCTGATATATAGAAGTCTTAGTAACATCAATATAATCGTTATACCACTGTTTTGAGCCTCCAGCCATCAACAAAACATTTACATTTTCAGAATCGACCAACGTTGGATCAATTCCATCTAATTCATAAGTAGCCATACTGCCTTTTGACTCTAAATCAGCACCGACCATATAGATCATTACCGTGCGGCTAACTTCACGACTAGGCACAAACTGTAGAGCAATAACAAAACCAGAAGCAACTAATATAACACCTAATCCCAATAACAGCCATGGAAAAAATCGCTTTTTTGACCTTACCTCTTTTTCTTTATTCATAACGTTTCTCCACTTTAAGGCATCGTCACATAGTCAAATTCTTCTTCTTCAAAGCCAAATTCCAAACTCTGTTTTTTTAATTCAGCATAAGTCCCATCATCAAATATAAGCAAATAATCTTTATAGTAATGATCTCGTTCATTATCTTTAAAAGCGTAATATTGGAGTTTAGCATCTGTCATTTTTATAGCTACCGTATTATTTTTATCAGTTAATTCATATATGTATCCTTGATGATCGATCAGATATATTGCATCTTTGTATTCGTAAGAACCTGTTTCATTTAATATATATTTAGCATATATAATATTATTATTTTCATCCACAACAATTTGATCTTGCTTATCGATTGAAACACTTCTGTCATAATTAATAAGTATATAGTGTGAAGGATCAAAATGTGTTCTATATGTATAGTAGAATTTTTCACCTAATATTTTAGCAGTATAATCATCTGAAAGCATATCAATGTATAATTCTTCACCAGTAGAAGTCTTAGCAATCATGGCGTAAGAGTTATCAGAATAAGGATGCAAACTATCACCACTACCTACTTCTGTAATGACATAATCAGTTTCTACTTGATGCAATTTAGAATCAAAAACATTGAGTTCATCTATATCTTCTAAACGATCTTTAAAAATGTATAACTTTCCATCTTCTGTTAATATGTTTAAAAATAAATATTTACCACCTCTAAGATACTCTAAACCACTTGCATTGTTGATTTTTTTAATTGTATATGACTTGGAAGTTTTTTGGTTTTTTACAGTTACTTTACCATTATTAATTGAGAAACTATATTGATAAACTCCTTCGTGAAGTTGTTTATTTTGTCCCAATTCAAAATATTCTTTGTCAAAATCCCTTCGAGGATAGTTTTCAACCGAAGTATTATTTACAAACTCGATTAAATTGTAATCACCATAATCTTGTTTGTTTTCCTCCCAACTATTAAAAATCAAGGCTTCCTTTTTTTCATCAATTATATCTTCAGTTGGATGATCATTATCTTCATTTACAATATCATAAGACAAGGCAAATTTAATAATTGCTGCTATAAATGCAACAAGCAATAATACTCCTATACCTATCGCTACTCCCTTTATAATATTTTTTTTAGATACTTTACTTTCTTTCATACTTTCCTCCTATTTTATATTTAAATTATAAAATGAGGTCTCCCCACTTGTCAAAACTTTTCTTTTAGTTTGCAAAAGCATATTGTCCACTTGACAATTTTATAACAAAAAAAATTCCCATAATTGAAGTGATATGATAAAAGTAGACAAAGAGAAAAACACTCTAGTCTACTTTTTGATGATAAAATAAAAATAGGAGGAAAATATGAGAAAGAATAACATGAGAACACCTAAAGAAAAAGAAAGAATAATTTTAGAATATTATTCAAATAGTATAGGAAGAAATGAAATTTGTAGAAAATATTGTATTTCTACTAATACATTTAGAGTTTGGAGAAGTAAATATGAAAAAAATGGAATAGAAGGATTAAAATCTCAAACTGGGAAAAAGAAAGGAGGAACAAAAGGACAAGGATCAAGAAAACTCAAAAATTATGAAGAAGAATTAAAAAGAAAAATAATGAGATTAGAAATTGAAAATGCAAGATTAAAAAAAGGTTATCTAGTGAAAGGAGGTGGGGATCA
>CANPXY010000001.1 GCA_947587115.1 uncultured Bacilli bacterium | reverse complement strand
CATGTCTTCTAGTGACAATAAGAAATGTCAGATCGTCAATTTTAATATCAACTATGTCGATGATCGGATGGCGAAGACTTTGACGAAGATTCTATCTAAGATGATCTTCGATGTGGCTGCCACCAATCCGAATCGCGGAAGCAATCCTTATCATATTATTATTGAAGAGGCTCATCGCTATGTTCAAAAGGATTTGGATGTTGAAATCTTAGGTTACAATATTTTTGAGCGTATTACCAAAGAGGGAAGAAAGTACGGTGTACTTTTGGGGCTCATCACCCAACGACCATCCGAACTATCTGATACAGCCATTTCACAATGTTCGAACTTTGTCATCTTGCGAACGCTGCATCCTAAAGATCTCGAATATATTCGCAATATGGTACCCAATATCTCAAGTGAAGTGGTCGAACAACTCAAAACATTACAGCCAGGAAACTGTATTGCATTTGGAAGTGCTTTCAAAGTGCCGATTGCGATGCGCATAGAAAAACCAAATCCAGAGCCACTTAGCAACAATGCCAACATCAGCAAGGTTTGGTATTCATAAAGGTAGGAGAACGATATGGACTTATTAGACGTAAAAGAAGCGATCAAAGATTTTTTGAAGTATGCGATTTTAATTGCGATCATCTTGTTTATCATCACGTATTTATTCTCCCTGCAACAAATCATTGGCTCGTCGATGGATCCCCACCTGAAAGATGGCGATATTCTGGTGTTGAATAAGGTGCACTATCGCTTTACAGATATCAAGCGAGGCGATGTGGTAGCGTTACGTTTTCAAGATACCAACTATCTTGTAAAACGGGTTGTGGGACTTCCAGGTGAGCATGTTGCTTTTCGCGATAATAAACTCTACATCAATCATGAGGCTTATTCGGAGCCTTATCTTGACGATGGAGTTGTTACCGCTGATTTCACCCTAGAGGACTTAGGCTATAGTGAAATTCCCGATGATTACTATTTGGTTTTAGGAGATAATCGAGAACATTCATCAGACAGTAGAGAATTAGGTTTGGTGGCTAAAAAAGACATTTTAGGAAAGACCATTTTAAGAATTTGGCCCTTAAATTCGATCAAATTTGTCAAATAACTTAAAAAAATTGGACAAATTGTGTAAAAATTGCATATTAAATTAATGAAATTATTGAATTTTTAAAAATTTTGTGCTAATATAACTTAGCAAAGGAGAGGATGTAAATGGATAAGAAAAAAGGTATTATCATTGCGATTGTTTTGCTTTTGTTATTGTCTGTTGGAACATTTGCATTTACACGAAATGGTGATATTGAAAAGCTTGATGGTGATGGCGTAACTGACAATGGTGGATCCAGCCATGATAAAGATCAGGATAACGCAATAGAGCCATCAGATGATTCTACTGGTGAAGATGACAATACATGGACTGCACCAGTATTAGGTCAAGTTGGGGGAAACGGACAAACAAATGAAGTACAAGCAAATCCTCCAGTATTTACTTTAGACGATGTAAAGGTGGATCGTGTTGAATTCGCATCTAGTTTTACAATGCCTGACGTACAAGTTCAAGACGAAGATGGAACGATGTTGACGGCGGTTATTACCTATGAATATCGCGCTACGGAAAGTGATGAATTCGAGGCCGCTGATTCTTTCGATACTACTCGTATTGGACAATACCGTATCACTTATACGGTTACCAACAGTCGTGGCTTATCAAGTAGCCAAAGTTTCATCGTAACGATCTCTGATACGACGGCTCCAGTTGTAGGAGGTGTTCCTAGCGGTGCGACAAATGAAAACGTTACACTTGAAGTCGATGAAGCAGGTGATTACACAGTCACTGTCAATGGAGAAAAGTACGATGGTGATCTTACTTTCACAGACAGTAGAAAGTATGAAGTAACAGTAGAAGATGCTAGTGGAAATAGCGTAACTGTTAACTTTACAATCGATCAAGATGCTCCTGTTGTTACCTTATACAAAGGAGAAGAAATAGTAGCTCCTGAATTATGGTACAACAAAACATTAAAAGCTCAAATTGAAGATTTAACTACCTATACAGCAACACTTAACAAAGTAGCATATACAAGTGAAGAAGAAATCATTGCGAATCCAAATGATGCAAAATGGTATACACTTGTAGTTACTGACGAAGCAGGAAATGAAACTACTGTAACATTTGGTATTGATACTATTGCACCAACGTTTAATCTTAGTGGTGCACCTATGAATTGGACAGGTACAAAGGTTGAAAGAAATTCTGAATTTAGTTGTCCAACAGCAGAAGAAATGACAAAATTTGCAACTGATGCGAATTCAGGTGTCAAGAGTGTAGTAATACAAGAAGCACGTTCTAAAGTTGATACTTTTAAAGTAGGAACTTATGGATGCTACTACACTGTTACAGATAATGCTGGTAACTCTGTTACTAGATCTATGTCTTATGAAGTCGTTGATACGATAGCTCCAGAAATTACTAGAATTAAATTACAAACACAACATAAAAACACAAATTATGCAAATATTACTGATAAATTGATGATTACGGTTGAAACCAATGAAGATTTATTATCTAATCCAGAATTGCAAATCAATGGCATTACGCCAAAGTTTGGATCAGTAAATAAGGAAACATTCCCTAAAGATGCAGAACACCCAACAGTTTATAAGTACACGTTCTATGAAGTAGAATTAAGTGAAGAAATGAAGCTTGAAGAGGATAAAACTATAGCGGTAGCAGTCAAGGTTACTGATTTGGCTGGTATATCTTCTGAATTAACTTCAACTGGAATTAATAATGGAAATCCAGAAAAAGAAGTTATTTACGACAATGCTAAACCAGTCATTGCCAAGGTTCAAATTTATAATAAGAATTACTTTGATAGTGGTTACATCAAGAACGGTGAAACGCTTGTTGTTGATGCTACTCTTAGCGAAGAGTTAGTAACTCTACCTACACTTACCGTTGGTAGTTATACAGCAACAATGAATAAAGTTTCAGGTGGTAATGGAGAAATCATTTATCAAGCCCGTATTACTATTGATGCAAATGAAGCCGTTTTAGTTGAAGGACCATTAAGCTTTACAATTAGTGGTTACACTGATAAAGCTGGTAATACTAATGTCATTGTTGACCAAACTCAAGCTACTAAGCCATTAATTTATGATAGAACTGCCCCAATGTTTGATCTTGGTGGTGCGCCTATGAATTGGACGGGTACGAAAGTTGAGAGAAATTCTGAATTTAGTTGCCCGACAGCAGAAGTAATGATGACTTTTGCTACTGATGAACATTCAGGTGTCAAGAGTGTAGAACTTCAAGAAGAACGTTCTAAGGTTGATACTTCTAAAGTAGGGCTTTATGAATGTGCCTACACCGTTATAGATAATGCTGGTAACTCTGTTACTAGATCCATGTCTTATGAAGTAGAAGATACAAAGGCTCCAGAGGTAACAGTATGGTACTCTCCTGATACTCCAACAAATCATGGTGTATATGCTTATATCGAAGCAAATGAGCCAATTCAAGAACTTGGTGGAAATTGGGCAAAGAAGAGCGATACGTTATACCGTAAAGCATATCCTAAAAATTGGGAAGAAACCGTAATTATAAAAGATTTGTATGGAAATGAAACTTCTGTTGAAATTAAAGTAACTAATATTGATAAAACGGCTCCAACGATTCGTCTATTAGGAAGTTCTAATGTAACGATTGATTGGGGAAGCGAATACACCGATGAATTTGGTATTGAATATTCTGATAATTATTCTAGTAAAGAAAACATGACTGTACAAGTATGGTATACTTTTAAAGCTGTTGGTACTACAACTTATACAGAAGTAGATGCAATCGATACTAAAAAAGCTGGACAATATTATCAATATTATACAGTAACTGATGAAGCTGGTAATGTTTCAGAACGTGTTTCAAGAGGTATCTTAGTAGTAGATGAAATTAAACCAGATCTTCATAAAATCGTTGCTTCTGATATTTACTATAAAGTAGGCGATAAACGTCCAGAAATCAGTGAATTAGTTGAAGCGATTGATAATAATGATGGAAATATTACGGATAAGGTTTATATCTTACATCCAGATTGGCTTAACATGAATGAACCAGGTGTATATTTGGTAGAATTCTATGTATATGATGCTTCTGGTAACCGTGCTTATACTCCATTAAGAATACATGTAGAAGCTTAAAAAGTTTAAGAAAAGAAGTGTAATAACTTCTTTTTTTTTCGTTTAAAGTGTGCTATAATTTGATTGTAAAATAGGAGTGGTGTATATGGCGTATATGAAGTTTAAACCATTGACGGCGGAACTTAATTATACTTCTGTTGTAGGAGTAGATGAGATCGAACCAGAGTTGGCACAACTGATCGATAAGTCAGAAGACATTTTTATCGTCTGTAAAGCGACACGAGATTTGGTGATCTTGACTAGTAAACGTATTATGATTTTAGATCGTAAGGGTGTACGTGGTTTCCGTCGACAGATTTATTCGATTCCATATGGTTCTGTTAGTACTTATAGTATTGATATTCACAACTTCAATACGGCTATTGAACTGATTACAGATAGTGGTTATCAATTAGTTTTGACTTTCAGTAAGCCAATTCCACTAGAGACCATGTTCGATATTTATAAATATCTTAGTAATCAGCTTTTAGAAATGCAAAAATAATGAAAAGATATTTCTTTTTAAATAAAAATATGTTAGAATAATAATTAGTAAGAATAACATAGGAGGAAAAATTATGGCTTTAGACAAATTAAAAAATTTTTTTGGTGGAACGGAAGAAGAATCAGAGGATGTCAATGGAGAAGAAGAGTATTATGCAGTTTCAAGAGATGCTTTTAAAGAGGAGCATGGTATGACGAGCAATAAGATGATCTTATTAGAACCACGCGCTTATTCTGAATCACAACAAATTGCCGATTATCTTAAAAACAGAAATGCAGTCGTAGTAAATTTGAAGAGAGTAACTCCAGATCAAGCAAAGCGCATTGTCGACTTTTTAAGTGGAACACTCTATGCAATCGGGGGAGATTTACAAAAGCTAGGTGGCGGAATCTTTCTTTGTACACCTAATAATGTCAATGTAGAAGGTAAAATCAGTGATGATTCTGCTTCTTCCGCTAATGGAAAATCTTTTAAGGGAAAATTCAAAGATAAAGAAGAAGACGAGGATTTTAACTGGTAGGAGTTTGAAATTAGGAATTCTTGTAGGAGCGAGGGCTTAGGAAACAAGTAGGTGGTGAGACGCGTGGAAAAATTTAGTTATGAACAAAATGGCTATAATCGCCACGAAGTCAATCAGTTCGTCCAGGACGTCATTCAGAAGACAGAAGGAATCATTGCCAAGTGTCAAGCGCAGACCAAGGACATGGAAATGTTGAAACAAAAGTTAGAGCATTATGAAGTGATGGAACAGACGTTGAAGCAGGCAATGATGAATGCAGAAGTGGCCAGTGACAATATCAAACGGATGGCTAGAGAGGAATCTGAAATGATTGTGACCGATGCGAAACATAATGCCAGTCGCATTGTAAACGAAGCGTTACTCAAAGCCGAACGTATCGAGCAAGAGGCAGATACTTTACAGAAAAATATGAAGATCTTCAAGAGAAAGTTGAAGATTATCGTTGAACAACAGATGGCAGTTGTTGAAGAAATAGAAACATTAGAATTAGAATAGCAGTATTCTAATTTTTTCATAGAAAAGAGGATCAAATGAAAAGAGTATGGATTTTGTGGTTGGTAATTGGTGTTGTTGTACTTTTAGGTTGCGGAATAGGGTGGCATCTTGTTTTTAATCAACCAGATTTGACAGTCATTACAGTAAAAGAACCGGCTGTAGCAGAAGTATACAGTAAAGTGTATGTATCTGAATTTTTGACGATTGAAGAAGGAGAACTTGTCAAGGATGTATCTGTCGATACGACCAAGTTGGGTGAAGTGACGACGAAGGTGACGTATTGGAATTCCAATCATCGCAAAAAGACGACCGAGGTTACGGTTCTCGTACAAGATACGACGGAGCCTTATATCGATTTAAATGATGCTTATCGTATTGCACTGGGCAGCAGTGAAGAACTTACCGATGAGATCATGTGTGCAGATAACTATGATCCAAATCCTACTTGTACGATTGAAGGCGAATATAATGCCGATGCGCCTGGTACTTATCCACTGGTCTATCAAGCAGTAGACAACAGTGGCAATATTACTAGAAAAGAGTTCACATTGACTGTTCGTGCTCCTAGTACGGGTGGTAGTTCTACTAATGAAGAGGGAACAGAGTTAGCGCATTTTATTGAAAATTATCAGACAGAAGATTCGAAAATTGGGATCGATGTGTCAAAGTGGCAAGGATCGATCGATTGGCAAAGTGTCAAAGATGGGGGAGTAAACTTTGTCTTGATGCGTCTTGGTACTCAGAAAGGAATTGGCGAAGATTCAAAATTGGATGATACTTTTGTAAAAAATGTCGAGGGCGCAAGAGCTGTAGGATTGGATGTTGGAGTCTATTATTATTCCTATGCCTCTTCCATCAAAGAAGTGAAGGAGCAGGCAAAATGGGTAGTAAAGCAATTAAAACCTTACCAGCTTACTTTGCCGGTAGCATTCGATTGGGAATGTTGGTCTTTGTTTAATGAACTAGGCATCAGTATTTATGATTTAAATAAGATTGCTACTACTTTTTCTAGCGAATTACAAAAGCAAGGCTATGATACACTTCTTTATGGAAGTAAAAAATATTTAGAAAACATTTGGGATACTGAAGCACATGAGGTTTGGTTGGCACACTATACCGATCAGACTACTTATCAGAAACGTTATCGCTTTTGGCAGTTATCCAATACAGGCAAGGTTCCAGGAATCGATGGCTTTGTCGATATCGATGTGATGTATGAAGTATAAAACAGCTAATTGTTTAGCTGTTTTTATAGTTGCAAAAATTAACAACACGTGATAAATTATATTTAATTATGGATCCATCATACTTTGGTGCGATGTAGTATATTTCATTTTTTAATGATAGGCTATTTCGACGAAGAACATCATTGTCTTCTAAAGTTTTATGGTAGGTGATAATGTGTTAGAGTTAGATCATGTTTCTTTAATATTAAAACAAAAAAATAGGGCTCTTGGTAAAAATTTGTCTTTCGTGTTGAACAAAGGCGATAAAGTGGCGCTCATTGGGGAAGAGGGAAATGGAAAAAGCACATTGCTTAAGTTTATATATAATCCATCTTTAGTTACTGGTTATTGCCAATGTTCAGGACAAGTAGTTACGCATGGTAAGATTGGTTATTTAGAACAATTTTTAGACTCTAAATGGGATTCGGAACCCGTAATTAACTACTTTTTAAAAGATCATCCACAGGATGAAATTCAGTTAGAACGATATAATTTGTTTGGAGATATTATGCAATCTCTATATAAAGTTGGTTTAAGTGAAGAGGTCTTGAGCGATGAATATTTGATTCAATTTTTATCGGGTGGCGAACGCGTCAAACTACAATTATCTAAGTTATTAATAGAAAATGATGATATTTTGTTATTAGATGAACCTACAAATGATTTAGATATTGAGACTTTAACGTGGCTTGAAAACTTTATTAACAGTACTACGAAACCAATTTTGTTTGTATCCCACGATGAAACATTGTTGGAAAACACCGCGAACGTTATTATTCATCTTGAACAATTAAAACGTAAAAGCGACGCTAGACATACTATAGAAAAAATGGGGTACCGTGAATATGTGGATCAACGATTAAAGAAAATAGACACTCAAAATCGTTTAGCTGCTAATGATAATAGAAATTATCGGTCTGAAATTAAAACGTTAAAGGAGATAAAAAATAAAGTACAACAGGCTAATCCTGGAAGAACGAATCGAATGAATTCCTTATTAGCGCAAGAAAAGCGCTTGAATGAACAGGAAAGAGTACAGAAAGCAGACATCGAAGAGGCTATTAACATTCGGTTTAATGATGTTTCTATTCCGAATGGCAAAGGGGTTCTCAATTTAGATTTAAAATCATTGTCGATCAATGGACGAATACTTTCTAAAAACATTTCATTATGTGTAGAAGGGCCACAACATATCGTTATTGTTGGCCAAAATGGAGTAGGAAAATCTACTTTGCTTAAATATATTTATGATTTACTTAAAGACCGAAAAGATATAAAGTTGGGATATATGCCACAGGATTATAATGATTTGTTGTTTACAGAGCAATCATCAGTTGAATTTTTAAAAAATGATCATCTTTCTGAGAGTGAAGTTAGAACTTTGATGGGCAACATGAAATTTACTAGCGATGAAATGTTAGCTTCTATTAAAGAATTATCGGGTGGACAACGAGCAAAACTTTTACTCATGAAACTAATTTTAGATGAATGTAATGTATTACTTTTAGATGAGCCTACTAGAAATCTCAGCCCTCTTTCAAATCCTGTAATTAGGGCAATGCTACGCAATTATAATGGAGCTATTATCAGTGTATCTCACGATCGTAAGTATATTGATGAAGTATGTGATACTGTTTATGTATTGGATCAAACTGGATTACGTCAAACTAAAAGAGCACACGATCCTATGAAAAATATGCAAAAAAAATCATAAGTCTGTGATACTTGTTTTTTCTTCTTGAAAAACGAAAATAAATATGTTATATTAGGTACATATTAAAAGCAAGTGCGAAAGACGTAGTAAAATGGATTGCCAAGAGAACTTCCTGGTGGGTGAGATGGAAGAGATGAAGTTTTACTAAGATCACTTTCAAGTTGTGTTTTATGGATAAGATAAAAACGGTAACGCGTTATAGTTTGAGATGCATAATATAATTATGAATTAAGGTGGTACCGCGGTTTTTAATCGTCCTTTTTGCAGGACGATTTTTTTTATGAAAAGGAGTTGGTAGAAATGCTTATTAATACGTTGATATTAATCGGGGGATTCATTATTTTGATCAAAGGAGCAGATATTTTTGTCGATGGTTCTAGCGATGTTGCGCGTAACTTTCATTTGTCCAAGATGTTGATTGGTCTTACGATTGTAGCTTTTGGAACTAGTGCTCCTGAGTTTGCGGTCAGCGTCAAGTCGCTACTTTCTGGAAGTGGTGATTTGGTACTTGGAAATGTCATTGGTAGTAACATTTTGAACATTTTGCTCATCTTGGGATGTGCTGCGTTGGTACATTCTTTGAGCGTTAAGAATGCTACAGTAAAAAGAGAGCTACCAATTACGTTGTTGATGACTTTGATGTTTTCGGTATTGTTATCGGATCAGTTGTTTGATGGAAAGGCGCTCAATCAATTTACGAGAAGTGATGGAATTGTCATTTTCTTGACTTTCTCCGTATTTATTTACTATATCATTTCCATGATACGAAATAAAAAGGATGAAGATGAAGAGGAAGATGATACGCCACCAATGTCGTTACCAAAAGCGATTTTGTTTACTGTTTTAGGTATTGCAGCCATCGTTTTTGGAAGTAACTTTGTCGTTGATGCAGCATCCAATTTGGCAGCACTTTTTGGAGTCAGCGAGCGTATGATTGGTCTTACAATCGTTGCTCTAGGTACGTCACTACCAGAATTGGTAACTTCTGTCATTGCCACGAGGAAAGGTGAATATGATATTGCGATTGGAAATGTTGTAGGAAGCAATATTTTCAATATTGGTATCGTCATCGGTATTCCGGTAGCGTTGTTTGGGGGCATTGCGCACATGTCGTTTGGTTGGATCGATGTTCTTGTCATGTTACTATCGGCATTTTTAATGTTTATATTCTCGATCAATGATCGAAAGATTACAAGAAAAGAAGGCATTTTATTTCTTCTATTGTTTGTTGCTTACTATAGCTATGTCATCTTTGGTTAATAGAAATGAGGGATATTATGGAATTTAAAGCTTTAAAAAAGGGAAAAATTAATGAGGTAGAGAAAGATATTTTAAATTATTGGGAAGAGATCGATATCTTAAAACGCTCTATTGAAACACGCGATGAAAGTAGGCCTTTTGTCTTCTACGATGGTCCTGCTTATGCCAACGGATTGCCAGGAATTCATCATGTTTTGGCCAAAGAGCTTAAAGATGCTTTTTGTAAATATAAGACGATGCAAGGGTATCGAGTTGACCGGAAAATTGGTTGGGATACCCATGGACTTCCAACCGAAGTTAATGTTGAGAAGATTTTAGGGTTTAACGGTAAAAAAGATATCGAAAACTATGGAATTGAAAAGTTCAACGCAGAATGTAAGAAAAACGTGCGTATGAACGAAAGCGAGTTTGTTCGTCTTACCAAAGAGATGGGACAGTTTATCGATACGGATGACGCTTATATTACGTTTAAAAATGAGTATATCGAATCTGAATGGTGGATTTTGAAACAGTTCTTTGATGCTGGACTAGTCTATAGTGATTATCGTATTTTGCCATACTGTCCAAGATGTGGTACGGCGTTAGCGACCCATGAAGTGGCAGAGGGGTACAAAGAAGTCAGTGTCAATTCGGTTGTCGTGCCATTTAAATTGAAAGATGAAGATACCTATGTGTTGGTATGGACGACGACGCCTTGGACGTTGCTTGCCAATGTCGCTCTATGTGTACATCCAAAAGAAGAATATATCAAAGTAGAATCCAAAGGGTATCACTTTATTATTGCGAAAGCTCTTGCTTCTAAGATTTTAGGGGATGACTACAAGGTATTAGAGACTTATCAGGGAAAAGATTTAGAGTACAAAGAATATGAACAATTACTTCCATTCTTAAGTGTCGATAAGAAAGGATTCTATATTACGTGTGATGAGTATGTTACGATGGAAGATGGTACAGGAATCGTTCATATTGCTCCTGCTTTTGGTGCGGATGACAATTTGGTTGGAAAGAGATATGATCTACCAATATTATGTCCAGTAGATTCAGAAGGACGTTATAGCGATGGCCCATGGAAAGGTCGTTTGGTAACGGATCCAGATCTTGAACTTGAGATTTTGAAATATTTAAAAGAGCAGGACAAGTTATTTAAGAAGATCAAAATGACACATAATTATCCTCATTGTTGGAGATGTAAATCACCGTTAATTTATATTGCGAAACCAAGTTGGTATATTCGGGTAACGGACTTTAAAGATCAAATTATTGAGGCAAATAAAAAAGTGCATTGGTATCCAAGTTATGTTGGAGAAAAACGTTTTAATAACTGGCTTGAAAATCTTCAAGATTGGGGAATTTCAAGAAATCGTTATTGGGGATGTCCAATTCCGCTTTGGATTTGTGAAGAATGTGATCACAAAGAGATGATTGGTTCGGTTAGGGAACTTGTCGATCGTTCGATCGAAGAGATCGATGAGACGATCGATTTACATAAACCTTATGTCGATAATGTGCATTTGAAGTGTCCAAAATGTGGGAAGACGATGCATCGTATTAAAGATGTAATCGATGTGTGGTTTGACTCTGGCAGTATGCCTTTTGCTCAGTATCATTATCCATTTGAAAATAAGGAATTATTTAAAAAACATTTTCCAGCGGACTTTATCGCAGAAGGAATCGATCAGACGCGAGGATGGTTCTATGTCTTGATCGTTATCTCGACTTTCCTTATGAAGGAAGCTCCATATAAGAATGTCTTAGTCAATGATCTATTACTCGATGCTAAGGGTCAGAAAATGCACAAGAGTCGTGGAAATGCCGTCGATCCATTTAAGATCATGGAAGAGTATGGTGCCGATACGGTACGATTCTACTTACCATATGTCTCTCCAGTATGGACGCCAATTAAATTTGATGTGGAAGGCCTTAAGGAAATTTATTCTAAATACATCAGTACTTTCCGCAATGCTTATTCGTTCTTCCAGATGTATGCGAATGCTGACGGTATCGATCCAAGAGAATATGATATTCCAGTCGCTCAGCGTGATATTACGGATCAATGGTTACTCTCTAAATTAAATCGTCTCATCAAGACGGTGACAGAGAGTTATGAAGCCTATGATTTGACTGGTGTGGTCAAACCGGTAGTTGAGTTTTTAAACGATGATTTTTCTAACTGGTATATTCGAAGTAATCGTCGTAGATTCTGGGCAAGTGAACTTACGGAAGATAAAAAAGCTGTCTATTTGACTACCTATGAAGCCCTTCTTACTTTAACTAAATTGATTGCGCCAGTGACGCCGTTTATCGCGGAAGAAATCTATCGTAATTTGACAGACAAAGAATCTGTTCATTTGGAACAATTCCCAACCTATGATGCAGCACTTATCGATGAGGTGATCGAGGAACGTATGGATTTGGTACGAGATATCTGTAGTTTGGGTCGCTTTGCTAGAGAAGAAGTCCAAATTAAAGTTCGTCAACCAATTCGGGAAGTGATTTTACCTCAAAAAGAAGAGGCCATCATCGGGGAACTTGTATCGATCATCAAAGAAGAATTAAATGTCAAAGACGTGTTGTTCATTTCAGACATGACCCAGTATATGGACTATGTGATCAAGCCAAACTTCCGTGTTGTTGGAAAGATTTTAGGACCAAAAATCAAGGCTTTTCAAGAGGCGCTTGCCAAATTATCCAATCAGGAAATTGAGACTTTGAAAGATGCTGCTCTTACCATTTCCTTAGAGGGAGAAGACTTTGAAGTTACTGCAGATATGGTCGAAGTTACGATCAAAGTCAAAGAAGGTTACGCTTCTAGCAGCAATCAACAAACTTTTGTAATCTTAAATACGGAACTTACGGATGATTTGATCATGGAAGGAATTGCTAGAGAGTTCGTTCGTAAGGTGCAGGCTTTGCGTAAAGAAGCAGACTTCGTGATTACAGATCATATCAAGATTTACTATTCTGGCGATGAAAAGATGGCTGCCACTGTCGAAGCATATCGTGATTACATTCAAAACGAAACTTTAGCGGAAGTGATCGAGCAAAGGGAACTTGAAGCGGAAGAAGTGGATATGAATGGTCTACTTGTCAAAATAGAAATCGAAAGAATGGAACAATAAAAAGAATAAGTGCGGGTCTTAGAGGGAGAGGAAAATATGGAAAGTAAAAAAATCAAAATTGATTTGTTACCAAGCAACTTTCGTAAAGAAGATGGCACCTTTGATCAACAAGAGGCATTGAAACTCTGTGGTAAAATTGCCGGAGTTTGTTATGATGAAGAAGGTTTTTCTCATCTAGAAAATGAGCCAGAAGAGCGGACGATGAAACGAATCGATCGTACTCTTTCTAATGGGCATCATAGCGTTTATGGTCATGTGAAAGTACATTTGAATATTCAAAATATTCCTAAAATCTTGGCCATGGTATTAAATAATGAGCGAGAGTATGACACGAGTGAAAAATCTGCTCGTTTTACACCGATCGTTCGTGAAGATGATTCTGTTATCAGTGAACGGGAAGAACGTCTATATCAAAAATGGTTGGAATTATTTAAAATGAAAATTACTGAACGTTATGGTGGGATTTTGAGTGAGGTTCGAATTCGTCGTTTAGCGCAAGAAAACGCTCGATATTTGGTTACAGTATTGATGCCTACCCAGATGATTTATACGACTTCGCTACGTCAAATTAACTATCTAGCTTCTTGGATGGAAAAATATGTGATCAATGCCCATTGGGTTGCTCCTATGGAAAGTCTTAGCGACTTAGAGTCGGCGCTTGCTTACAGCATGGAGGAGTTCTATGAAGCTTTGGACGAAAAGAATATTTTAGTGGATGGACTCATGCAGAATGAAAAGGAACGTAGTTTTTCACTCTTTGGAAAAGATTTGCAACAACGGAAAACCTATTTTGGAGATGTCTATTCCACGACCTATCTTGGATCGTTTGCTCAATTTGCTCAAGTGCAACGATATCGACCAAACAGCAATCAACTAGAACGTTTGGAAGAAAAACAATATTTTGTTCCGCCCATTATCAGTGATGATCTAGCATTGGTTGATGAATGGCTCGGGGATTGTGCACTCGTCAAAGATGTCATTCCTCAAGGGGAACTTGTAAGAATTAATGAACGAGGAACTTATGAAAGCTTTATCTTAAAATGTAAAGAACGCCTATGTAGCGGTGTTCAACTTGAGACGATGCTTCAAACTCGGGCGACTCTTCTCGAATATCAAAAAGCATTGCAAGAGAGTCAGCATCCACATGGCGCAAGATGTACGTTCCCAGATTATACATGTAATGCAGATTGCCATTTTAAAGAGGGCAAGACGCTCACGAGGATGATTTAAAATGGCGAAGGGAAAGGTATTTGTTGTTGAAGGTGCCTGCGATGGAATCGGGAAGACAACGCAGTTTACCTTATTAAAAGATCATCTAATGGTTGAAGGGAAAAGGGTTGTCACGCATCATTTTCCGTCTTATGATACTTATCAAGGAAAAGCAGTAGAGATGTATTTACAAGGTGCCTATGGAAAGATTAAAGATCTATCTCCTTATTTCATCAATACACTCTATGCCACCGATCGTGCGATCACTTGGCATACGGAACTTAAACAATCTTTTTTGGAAGGACAGACGATTTTATTTGATCGTTATACGACTTCTAGTTTGATCTATCAGTCGGCGTTGATTGAAGATTTGTCACGTCGCAAGGCTTTTATCGATTATATTGTGGACTTTGAATATGACAAGTTAGAACTTCCTCAACCTGATAAAGTGATTTTTCTTACTGCTTCTTTTGATTTGATTACGAATATCAGAAAAGCGAGACGTGAAAATGCGGGTGTCAGTAACGATATTCATGAAAAGGATTTGGACTTTATGAGACGTGTCTATGACAATGCCATGTTTATTGCTGATTATTTAAACTGGGATCAAGTCCAATGTGATCAAGCGCATCACATGAAAAGTATCGCGAACATTCATGATGAAATTTATCAGTTGGTAAAGAAAGCCTAAGTTTATCTTTCACTCATTTTTTTCAGATGAGTGTTCCACTTACTTTGATAAATGATAAAAATAGTTCATACAAAAACCAACCTTTCTGTTGGTTTTTTTGTGGTAGAAGACTATAGAAGTAGAAAAAACGTCTTGTTTGTGTCACATAATTTTCTTTTTTTGTGTAAAGTGTGTAAGTATCTTTTTTCTTTCGTCATATATTATGTTAGAAAGGAGAGAAAACAATGAGTAATTGTGTAAATTTTCCTAGCGGACAGCAACCACATTTAAAAAATGACAAAATTCAATTTATTATGGCGACTTGTGGCGGTACGGTAGGCCCAACAGGTCCTACTGGGCCAACGGGACCTATGGGACCTGTTGGTTTTCCTGGAATGACTGGAGCAACAGGTCCAACCGGAGCGACCGGACCAACGGGGCCATCTGGAGGTCCAACCGGACCAACAGGTGCAACTGGAGCAACGGGTCCAACTGGGGCGACTGGACCAACAGGAGCCACCGGACCAACAGGAGCCACCGGACCTACCGGAGCAACAGGTCCAACCGGAGCCACTGGTCCAACTGGAGCAACGGGTCCAACGGGAGCAACAGGTCCAACTGGAGCAACAGGACCAACAGGTGCAACGGGGCCAACTGGAGCCACTGGACCAACGGGAGAAGATGGAGATGCAGCAACGATTGAGGTTGGAACAGTGACTGCTGGTGCAGCGGGAACCGATCCAGTAGTTGAAAATGTGGGAACGCCTACCAATGCAGTTTTAAATTTCACTATTCCGGAAGGAGCAATGCCGACGCTTTCTATCGGTACAGTAGAAACTGGTGCACCAGGTAGTCAAGCGCAAGCAACGATTACGCCTGCAGGAGATAACTATGTTTTGAATTTGACGATTCCTCAAGGCCCAACTGGACCTCAAGGCGAAGCTGGAGGCGCTTAATAGTTCCTATTAAACTGAGATTCAGTTCTCAGTTTTTGTTTGTTTTTAGATAAAGTCTACAGTTTCTATGCTAGAGTGGAAGAGCTTTCTTTATTTTTACATATATTATGATAGAAGGGAGGAATTACCTATGCAAGATGCAACCAGATATCTTTTAAACTTGACAATTCCCCAAGGACCAACCGGGCCAGCTGGCAGGGCGGATACAATTCAAGTAGGTGCAACAAGTGTTACGGATGATCCCGAACTAGCTAAGGTAACAGATGATCAAGTAGAGAGTCAACACACTTTAAATTTTGTTTTACCACGGGGCCCACAGGGAGTTCCAGGACCACTTAAAATTAGCACGGCATATCTTGTGACATACCACCAAATTGACTATCCAGAAGGGGGCTTGGAGATTTTGTCGTTGGGCCGTATTCCTATTCGACGAGTAGAGTTAGATATTGATGATTTATGTGAAGTCGATGAAGATCAAAATACGGTCAAGTTTAACAAAGTTGGTTATTATAAAATAACGATTACAGCCAATGCTTATATAAAGACGCCATCACAGCCTTTTGATCCTACCCAGGATTTTATTGCGATAGGTTTTCGTAGAACGGGAACAGATAATGTCTATATTGGTGCGAGTCAATTTATCGAGACTGGAGTTGCAAAACAGGTCGTTGCGCAAGGAGTGATTGCGATCGAAAATACTACTAATACCTATGAACTTGTCAATTTGGCGAAAAAAAGCATCTATTTGAATTCGCCTATATTGGAAAATACAGCAAGCACTTCTTATTTTACGAATTCTCTTGTGACCATCGTCATTGAATATTTAGGTAGGCCCGATGTCTAGATGATCAGAACTATTTTTATGGAGGTTATTTTTACTAGCGCTTCTTTTTCTTTTTGCATATAGTACAGTAGAGTATAAGAAAGAAAGGGGGAAATACATTGAAAGACCGGCCTCAATTTTTACTGAATTTGACGATTCCCCAAGGACCGACGGGTCCACAAGGGGCTCCTGGTACTACAGAGACGATCGCTTTGGGAAAAATTCAAACGGGAGATGCGGGAAGTGAAGCCCAGGTCATCGATCATCACGAGGGATCTTTACATACTTTGGACTTTGTCATTCCAAGGGGACAAGATGGAACAGGTGTTACGATCTTGGGGTCTTATGATTCTTTGGAAAGTTTAAAACAAGATCATCCAGAGGAGACAAAAGGCGCTTCTTATCTCGTAGGAGAGCATTTATATGTTTGGTCTGAAAGCAAAAATGAATGGATAGATGTAGGAAATATTCGTGGCCCAAAAGGGGAGCAAGGAAATCCAGGGCCACCAGGACCAGAAGGAGCTCCTGGACCTACAGGTTGGCGTGGTGAAAAAGGTGAGACAGGGGAACCGGGTCCAGAGGGACCGCCAGGACCACTCGAAATTCCAGCTGCTTTCTTTGTCACATTCTATGACGATTCCGATGGCGCAACTGGCATCAAAGTTCAGCCCAAAGCGCGTATTCCGCTCGATATCAAAATTTCGGATTGGGAAAATAACTTTATTTTTAACGAGAATGACCATACGATTACTTTTGTTCATCCAGGAATTTATCGCATTCAATTTACAGTGCAAGCAAGTGCTATCAACGATACCGTTGTCGTAAAAGACCGCGATATCATTGTCGTAGGTTTTAAAAAGGTTGGCGAAGATCCTGTCTATGCCGGAGCGACCGTTTGGAATAATCATCAAATTCCCGTTCAGTTCACAGGACAAGGAATTGTGTCGACTGTATTAGAAAATGACGTCTTTGAACTCGTCAATCTAGGAAACTATCCCATGTATTTGGACAGTCCTAAAATAGATGATAATCTCTCATCTTTTACAAATTCAGTTGTCACGATCATTATTCAGCGTTTAAAATAAATATTTTGACAAAAAAAAACTACTTTCAAAAACAAAAGTAGTTTTCTTTTGATCATTAGATCTTTCCATCTTGGATCAATTTTTCCCAACGATCATGAACATAAGAGTTGCCTCCTAAAGAAAGATAACGATCGTAGAGCTCATAAGCGTTTTTCTTTTGTATGGGAGATTTATAAGTACCTTGTTCGATATCGTTGACAAAGTTGACCAAGAACATTTTGACAAGTTCTAATTCAATGTTGTTACGACTGGTCATCGACCTTTCTTCGAGACGATCGATTTTTTGATCGAGCGGTTTTAGTATTTTGGCAATGAAGGATCGTGAATAAGCAATCAAGCCCGTGATTCCACCGATTAAGACACTGATAAAGGTGATGATGCCAGCGATTTGTCCTAAAGAAATATTTTCCATCCATTTCCCTTCTTTCTTTTGACAATGGTCTTCAATTTAATTTATGTTAGAAGGGAAAAAACACCTATAACAAATGCAACAGAAAAAAAAGAAAATGATGCCTTTGTTTGACATAAGTTTTCAGGACTTGTTATAATAAATTATCAAGGAGATGTTTTATGAAATTAGTTATCGACTATGATTTGATTCAAGAAATTCAAAATGCAAAAGAACCTTTTGGTCCTTTTAAAATAGTGCGTCAAAATAAGCATCTTAAAGCACTCAGTGTCCCTTTGATGTTTTCTATTACATTAGCTCTCAGTCAAGATGTTTTACAATCTTTAATTATTTTACCTTTTCAAGTGGCGGTAGAATTAGGATTTGAAATCTTCAGCATCTCTCTTTTATATCAACATGCAGGAGATCCTTATGCTAAAATTGCGAAAGATCGTTTAGAGCATTTGGTTCCACGTCTTAAAAATCTTTATGTAGATACTAGTTATAAATTATTGTTAGATTCAGAAGTATATCACTCTGAATATAAAGTACATTTAAATGAGAAGAATTTACCGTATCTATTAAATTCTAAATATATCATCGTACCTACTTACAATTCTAATGGTGACATTAAAAGGACTTCTATTTTACAGGAACATGTGGTAGGATCTGAGAAGTATGTCTTATCGATCGGGTCGAAAACAAAACAATTTAGTACAGTGCGATCCAGGGCATAGAGCAAAGGACATTGGTGTCTTTTTTTCTTTGGCATTACATATTCTAGTATTGAAAGAGAGGAATTATGAAAGTTTGTGTATATGCCATCTGTAAAAATGAAGAACAATTTGTTGAGCGTTGGGTACAGTCGATGCAAGAGGCAGATGCAATTTATGTTTTAGATACCGGGTCGACAGATGGAAGTGTTCAAAAATTAAAAGCGTTAGGGGTTCATGTCCAGAAGAAGATTATTCGGCCATGGCGCTTTGACGTCGCACGCAACGAATCATTAAAGTTGCTTCCTTCTGATACCGATATTTGTGTTTGTACTGATTTGGATGAAGTCTTTCTTCCGGGATGGAGAAAAACTTTAGAAGAAGTTTGGCAAGAACATACAACGCGGCTAAGATATAACTATAATTGGAGTTTTGATGACTTGGGGAATCCGGCGGTCAATTTCTATATTGAGAAGATTCATGCACTTTCTGGATATCGTTGGACGCATCCAGTTCATGAAATATTAAGTTATGATCGAGGGGAAGAGGTCATCGTTACGACCGATCGCATTACCGTCAATCATTATCCAGATTCCACGAAATCGAGGGGAAGTTATTTGCCGCTTTTAGAGTTATCGGTCAAAGAAGATCCGGACGATGATCGTTCTAGGCATTATTTGGGAAGAGAGTACATGTTTTATGGCAAGTGGAATGAAGCGATCGATACTTTGATTGGTCATTTACATCTTCCAAGAGCCACCTGGAAAGATGAACGATGTGCATCAATGCGTTTTATTGCCCGCTGTTACAAAGAGTTAAAACGTTATGATGAAGCGAAAATGTGGCTTGATAAAGCCATCAAGGAAGCACCTTATTTAAGAGATCCTTATGTCGAAAGAGCTCTCTTAGATTATCATCTTGAAGATTGGGCGAGTGTCGAAGAATATTGTCTTAAGGCACTTGAAATTAAGAATCATGCGAAAACTTACATCAATGAGCCTTTCAGTTGGAATGAGACGATTTATGATCTTTTGTCGCTTAGTTGTTTTTATCAGGGAAAGATCGATGAAAGTTTAAAATATGTCGATATGGCCATTGCGATCAATCCAAAGGATGAGCGTTTAAAAGAGAATCGAGCGTTGATATTGCAAAAAAAAGAAGTTAGTGATCACTAATTTCTTTATTCTTTAAAAAACGTTTGAGGATTTTTTCGGCCACGAGGATGGTTTGGTCTTCATGATCGAAAAGGGGATTCAACTCGACAAGATCGAACGAAGTAATTTGCTCTTGATAAGGGGTTAAGGCATCGATAAATTGAATGCCTTCTTCCAAAGTAAGTCCATTTGGCTCCGGAATGGATACGCCGGGAGCTACCGTAGGATCTAAGGCATCTAGATCATAACTGATATGGATGCCGTCGGTATTAGTGCCCACAATTTCAAGCGCCTGTTCCATGACTTTTTTCATTCCGAGCTGTTTAATGGTTTCTGTAGTAAAAACCGTTACGCCCATCTTTTGAACATTTTGTAGTTCCTCTTGTTGATTTGCTTCTTGTGCCCGATAGCCCACGATGACCGTATGTTTTGGATCGTAGTAAGGTCCATGATGAAATTTGGATAGTTCACGATTGAGTCCGTTGATCGTAGCGAGAGGTAATCCGTGAATATTGCCCGTGATGGTCGTCTCAAATGTATTATAGTCGGCATGAGAATCGAACCAAAGAATTCCCATCTTGGAATGCGTTTTTCCACTCGCAAGGGCACTGGCAATGGCAATCGAGTGATCGCCACCAATGGTGATTGGAAAATGTTTCTTTTGAATGACCTTTGACACTTTGGTATAGAGTTCTTGATTGAATTCGTTGATCGCCTGTTCGTTTTTATGAAGGTCCATTGGATTGTGACTTTTTTGAACCTCTGGACAATCGACCCCTTCTATTTCAAATGGTAAATTTAATTTTTCAAGCAGTTGATCTGGGCCAAATCTTGCTCCATCGACATGCGTTCCTAGATCACAACTAGCTTTGATTAATGTTACTTTCATATGTTTCACCTTGTTTTTATTGTATCGTAAACAAATGTCTATTTCAATCAATTTACTAGGATTTTACAGAAATATACGGTATAATAAAAATATAGTTAGGCGGGGATTAAATGAAAAAATTAAGTGCACTCTATGATGTTACAAGCGATGTAGAAATTAAAGCGATCAAGATTAATTCTAAGGAAGTAGAGCCGGGTGATTTGTTTATTTGTACGAAAGGTGTAACGGCGGATCGCCATGATTTTATACCTGATGCACTCAAGAGAGGTGCCAGTGCTCTAGTCGTCAGCAGAAAAGGGATTACGGCTCCTGTTCCTGTAATCGAAGTAGAAGATACCAATCAGGAACTTCCGAAATTGTGTGCTAGATTTTACGATCATCCAGAAAAGAAAATGAAGATGATCGGTGTTACAGGAACGGATGGCAAGACGAGTGTGGCGACGATCAGTCAGTATTTGCTTGGTTTTGATGCGTGTGGCTATATTGGTACCAACGGCAGACGTTGTGCTGCTTTTGATCGGGATACCAACAATACGACACCGGATGCAGATAAACTCTATGGTTATCTCGATGAATTTGTGCAAGCCGGCTGTAATTGTACGGTCATGGAAGCTTCTAGCGAAGCATTTTTTAGAGGCCGTCTTCAACAAATTTCTTATGATGTTTCGGCAATTACCAACATTACGAAAGAGCATCTCAACATTCATGGGTCTTTTGAAAATTATATCGACTGTAAATGTCAATTGTTTCGTCAGACTAAAAAGGATGGCTTCTGTATCCTCAATCGCGATGATGAATTTTTCGAAGTAGTTCGGGATGCTTGTAATGGAAAAATTTTAACTTATGGCAAGGGAGAAGAAAATGATTTACAGATCGTCGATTTTCATGTTTTGCCACATAAAACAGAAATTACTTATCGATATCAAGGGAATGATTTTTCTTTTGACAGTCCTCTTTTAGGTGATTTCAATGTCTATAATTTAGCGGCAGCGCTTTTAATTGGAATTAGTATGGGGCATTCGATCGAACAGATGCTTCCTCGACTTGCTGACGTCAAAATCAGTGGTCGACTCGAACTCTTGGATACGAAGACTCCATATTACGTCATGGTGGACTATGCGCATACGCCCAATGGAATTCAAAAATTATTAAATTTTGTGCATACTTTAGATATTCATCGGTCGATCGTGGTCATCGGTTCTGCTGGAGAGCGGGATTATTTAAAACGTCCTATCATGGGGGAGACCGTAGTCAATAATGCAAGCTATGCGATCTTTACTTATGAAGATCCACGCAGTGAGGATCCTAAAGATATCATCGATATGTTGGTAAGTACAATTAAAGATACTCACGATAATTATGAGATCGTTGTCGATCGACACGAAGCGATTCAAAGAGCCATCGATCTTGCGTTAGAAAAAGATATGGTTTTGATCTTAGGTAAAGGGAATGAGACGTATGAAAAACTTAAGGATGAGACCATCTACTTTAATGATATTGAAGAGGCCTTAAAAGCGGTCGAAGTGCGTAAAAAAAGAGAAGAAGCCAAAGCAACCCAAGCGTAATTATTGAATTGAATGATGAATGAATAAAAGAAGGTACGACGTTTGATAATACAAGTGAAGAAGTCGCGTAATTTTAGAAAACTATGAGATATTCTAATAGAGAAAAGAGGAATAAAATGAAGTATATCAAAATGAAAGACTTTCAAAAGGAATTAGATCAAGAAGCATATGAAGATATTTATCAGGAACTAGTACAGCGTTCTATCGATTTAGCAAAGGCACTTATGAAACTCAAAAAAATTGACTTTCCTAAGGAAGATGAGGATATTCTTTATACCATCGAATATACATTTAAAAGCGAATTTGGTCAATTTCGAGAGATGATCTATCTGATGCGAAATCTTACGCTTTGGGATTGTGCGAACGATTTCTTCTGTGATACAAAAGAGCAAAAGTTGGAGGCCCTCTTTCGTCAGTATAATTCGTTGATCTATGAATTGAAGCAATATCAAAGTGTTCAAAAAGAATTAAAGGAGAAAGATTACTTTACTTTAATCGAAGAACGAATAGAAAAATTACGAAAACTCTTTATGGAAATGTTGGACTATAAAAAGAAACCTTATCCAAAAGATGCTGATTTTGATAGTCTTTTGCCACTGGTTGCTCGTTACTATAACATTTATAGTGCATCTTTATACGATGCGCAAAGCGCCATATCTTGTCATCTTGTATCTTTTGACATAGAAGAAGATAGTGTTTTAGTAAATGATGTTGAAGCAATTATGTTTTTGGATGATTTATATAATGAGTTGACTTGTGAAGGTGATGATTACAAGGAATACGCCAATTACTACCGCGACTTTGATCTCAAAGAGGGAGAGACGTATGAGGATCTTTATCAGCAAGAAGAGGTAAAATTTGCGCAGTTATTTCGAGAAATGCTCGATTTTGTTGGAGCAGCCTATGATCCTAAAGAAGACGTTAATCGTTTGCGGTTACAGGTGGTGGAACATTATCCATATTACAGCAATTTATTGTTAAACTTTTATTCCCATAATCCTAACGATACTTATGTTCAAATTTTAGATGATTTAGAAAATAAATATGAAAGTATCAAAGAACATTACCAAGATCGTGAAGAGCATATGCGCCGTTACGAAGAAGAGGAGAAAAGAAGGCGAGAGGAAGTAGAAGAAGATGATGATTTCTTTGATTCCGATTCGTATTAGAAAACCTTCTTTCAGGAAGTAGTAAAAGTATGGTAAAAGAAGAATGTTTTGAAAAATGTAAATATACGTTGAAAGACTTAGAGACGTTTCGTACCCAAGAAGGGTTTTTAGATCTTTCTTTGACCGATCTTGTTTTAACTGATCGCTCCAAAGAGCCGATGGGCAATCAAAATCGTATTAAAAACTGGGTTCGTTTTGGAGATGATCTCGTTCTTATAAAGGGCGAGATTCAGTTGGATACGGAAGCAAACTATGGAATTTATTCGGAACTCATCGTCGAAGAAATAGGGAAATCTTTGGGAGTTTCGATGGCCCATTATGATCTTGTTCAGCTTCTTGACCAACAAGGAAAACTGACGCATGGTGTCTTGTCGGTCGCGATGATCGATCCGCCTCTAGAGCATCTTCACTCTTTGCGTTCGATGATCGGTGATGAAGATCAAGGAAACTTTGCCGATGCCACAGACTATGATTATACGATTCAAAAGTTAAAGTTATATTTTACGCAACAAGGAATTTCTAAAGAAGAGGTAGAGCGCTTGCTCGTGGAATATAAGAAGCGGTTGGCTTTTTCGCTGTTGATGTTGGAAACCGATAAGCATGTTGAAAATTTCTCTTTTATCGAGAGCTCTCATCATTGGGAACTTAGTCCCAATTATGATAGTGAAGCTGCTTTACTTTTAGATAATGATATTACAACGGTACGTTTGTTGCTAGGAGATTATCAAAATCTAAAACTTTCTACTTCGATCGCCCAACCGCGCATTGGCAAGTGGGTCTCTTCTAGCGAGGGCGGATTTGAGTCTTTATGGAAGGACACTTTGGAAGCTTTGATCGAAGATGATGAAGTATACGATTATTGTAATTCTGTTCTTCGTCAAAAAATCGATATGGACGAAATCTTTCAAAAGGTGGAACGACGAATTCATGCTCCACTGTGTGAAGAAGTGCGTTTGCTTTCTAAGTATGCTTATCTATATCGCTATCAAGCATTTATGGATATATTAGATGGGGTCTATTGATATTATTTCGTTAAAGTTGCTTTGGATTCACACGCTAAATCTTTACTATGTATCGGAGCGCATGCGAATCGAATACAAGAAACGTTTTTTAAAAGCTAGTATTGTCAAACAAAAAAAAGTATGATAAACTGAAAAAGTCATGTGTAATGACTTTCTCTTGGCCTGTTGGTGAAGTGGTTCAACACGCCACCCTCTCAAGGTGGTATTCATGGGTTCAAACCCCATACAGGTCACCATATAGAATTTAACTAGGTAATCTAGTTTTTTTTTACACAAATTTACATATCACACCCATCCACCCGTTGACAGACGGGGGGGGGGTGTGAATTATAATGAAAGTAGAAAATAAAGGAGGAAGAATATGACGAAAGAACAGAAGAAACAACTTTTTGGTTTTGGATTGCCCATTATATTAGGTACAATTTTGTTGTTAAGCGCGAGTTATGCATGGTTACAATTAACTTTAGATGGTACTAAAACCAATGTCTTAAAAGTAGGAGATTTAAGCTTGGAGCTTGATGACACAAACGGAGTAGCGATCAATGGCGATGGTGTTTTGCCCGTATTAGATGCCGTAGGTTTAGAGGAAGATCCTTACACATTTAAACTGATCAAGGGCGGGACAACTGCTAGTAAATATACCATCTACCTAGATAATGTAAGTTTAGAAGAAGGAGAAACACAGTTACCAGATGATGCGATCAAGTTTGATTTAAAAAAGGATGATACTACTTTAATCCGAACGTTGTTATCATATGTCACAGAAGAAGATCACGACCGAGTACTAGATACCGGAGTAATCAAAGGTGGAGAAACATTTAGTTATGACTTAAGAATGTGGGTTGATCAAGATGCGACGAGTACTATGGCAGCAGGGAAGACGTTTCGAGGAAAGATCCGAGTAGAAGCAGAGCAAGTAGTAGAACATGCACCAACACCAGAAGAATGTTTTGAGTTTGATGGAAAAGGGGCAATTACGAAATATTTATGTGGACCAACTTTTAGAGAAGGATATGAAGAAGTAACAAAGGACAATACAGTAGAAAACAGTCCGGCAGGACGATTTATCACAGATGTTGTGATACCAGAGACGATTGGTGGGATACCTGTAAAAGCAATTAAAGGTACCACCACGCCACCACGCGATAGTTTTGCTTTCACTGGAATCACAAGTGTCATCATACCTGAAGGAGTTACGGAAATAGGAATGTATGCTTTTTATAGTAATCAATTAACAAGTGTAGTAATACCAGAAGGGGTTACAACAATACACGATTCTACTTTTAGTCATAATCAATTAACAAGTATTGTATTGCCATCAACAGTTAAAACTATTGATTACGAGGCATTCTGGAGTAATAAATTAACTTCTGTTGTAATACCAGAGAATGTAGAAGCGTTAGGCAACTTCGCTTTTCGCGATAATCCATTAGTTTCTGTTACCATCAAAGGAAAAAGTAGCGTTTCAGAATTCACAAGTTATGGTGAAAAATTCGAAATCGACCCTTATCCTCATGGTGGTTATGGGCCTTTTTATCCTGGCATGCAGGGAGAAGATGGGTGGCTTGAAGGAAGCGTCTGTAGGACACATTCATATAACCACTGGGAAGATATTGGGCAAGTTACTGGAGACGATACTAACCCATGCATCCACTGGGAACCATAGATAAAAAATAATTGAGGGAGCTCCCTCTTTTTTGTGTGATTATTTTATGTTAAACTAAAGAAGAGGTGAGACTGTGGAACGTTGGACAACTAAAAAGTATAAAGATTTAATACGAGAAATGCAGTCCTATCAGGATGAAGATTATCGGCGTTTTAATGAACGCATCATCAATACAAAATTACCTATGATGGGAATTAGAACTCCAATCTTGCGGTCGATTGCTTCCAAGGTTGCACAGACAGATATTACGAGTTTTCTTGCTTATGCCAAGGATGCAACCTATGAAGAAGTGTTGCTACAAGGATTTGTGATTGCTAAGATTACCGATGTCAATCTTTCCTTTTCTTACTTTCAAGATTTTGTTTATAAGATCGATAATTGGGCGATTTGTGATCTAGTTGTAGGTAGCATGAAAATTGTTCGTCGAGAACAAACTTTTTATTGGCCTAAGATTTTGTCTTTTTTAGAAGATGATGCACCTTTTGTTGTGCGCGTGGGATTGATTTTATTATTAGACTATTATATGGAAGACGACTATTTGCCTAAGATTTTTGCGTTGTGCGATCGTCTTCAAAGAAAAGAGTACTATATTGAGATGGCTGTTGCTTGGCTCGTTAGCGTCTGTTATATTCATGATCGAGACTTGACCCTTGATTATCTTAAAAATAATCGTCTCGATCGGTTTACTTATAACAAAACGATTCAAAAGATTATTGAGTCCAATCGTGTCAGTCCAGAAGAAAAACAAATTTTACGACAAATGAAAAGATCCTAAATGGATCTTTTATTGATACGTTTCTTGTCTTAATAGTTCAATGTTTTGTTTCATGATGGTCAAGTAATCATCTTTGTTATCGCGTTCTTGATCGGTGATATTATCTAAGCGTCGGAACGTAAGTTTTTCAGCATCCGTATCATCGAGAATTTTTTGGACTGTATCACTTATTTGGTCATATTCTAATACGAAGATGTAATCGATGGATCCATCAGAAATCATCGAACGCACAGTACTGATGGTTTTTTCTAAGACTTCGTCGCTTTCATCTAATGAGATGACTTCAAAACCGTATTTTTCTAAATATTTTAAAACGCTGTTGGCAACGACAATCGTCTTATTTGTTGCGTTTTCGCTGGCCACTTTTAACTCAGCATCCAACTCTGAGAGTTCAACTTTTAATTGTTCATAGTTATCATCGATCTCTTTTTTCAAGACGTTACTTGAAATATATTCATTGAGACCTTTGCGAATGTTTTGAGCAATCATCAATAAGTGTGAAGGATTGAGCCATAACTCTTCCATGCCGTAGGTAGGCTCCAATACCGAAGTGCTGTCGATGATTTTTAATTCTTTGTTTCGATCGAGTAATTCGATGGTAATTTCACGTTCTTCTCCAAGCCCATTATAGATGAATAGACCTTTTTTACTGAAATCGTTCAGTTGTTTTTTGGTAATCTTATAATTGCGAATATCGGTGCCATCTGGATAGATGGAATTGATCAACGCGTGTTCTCCATAAAGCCTTGATGTGATGTATTCAATGGGGTAGGAAGTGGTAATGATTTCGATATCTTCCATATTGTCTTTGGTACAGCCAGTGACAATGATAAGTAAGCATAAACATAATATAATTTTTAACTTTTTCATTTTTATCTCCTTTTTGGGTTTTTAGGAACTGGATCATAGCCACCGTGAGTAAAGGGGTTACAATGTAAAATGCGTCTGATGGCCAAGAAGCTTCCTTTGATGCAACCATATTCTTCTAAAGCTGTAATAGCGTATTCTGAACAGGTGGGCACATGTCGACAATATAAATGCCATCTTGTGGGCACTTTTTGATAAAGTTGAATCAGCCATATCATACCTTGTTTCATGTAATCACCGTAGTTTTATTTTACTATAAAAAGTTGTTTCTTTCAACTTCTACTATGCGAAAAAATGAAAATTTGATATAATGATCATGGTGATATCATGGAAACATTATTTAAAAAATTGGGAATCAAGCCTAAATCTAAGGAACTTTATCAACGGGCGGTCTCCCATTCTTCTTATGTCAATGAACATCGACAAAAGCAAGATTATGAACGATTGGAGTTTTTGGGTGATGCTGTCTTGGATTTGATCGTGGCGGATTATCTATATTCTAATATGGATGCGGACGAAGGAGAAATGACGAAGTTAAGAGCTAGTTATGTCTGTGAAAATGCTCTTTATGAATATGCGATGCAACTGGAACTTTTTAATTATATTAAAGTAGGTCATGGAGAGCAGAGTGCAGGGGGCAAGTATAGGAAACCGATCTTAGCCGATATTTTTGAAGCACTGATTGGAGCCATCTATATTGACTTAGGATACGCTACTGCCAGAAAAGTAGTTCTTTCGATTGTTGTACCTTATATTGAAGATCCTCAAATTACCTTCTTCAGTGATTATAAATCTGCCCTTCAAGAATATGTACAGACCAATCAAAAAAGTGTACATTACGAATTGGTGGAAGAGACGGGACCTGCCCATAATAAGCGTTTTACGATCCATGTCATGATCGATCATTTGGTCTTTGGAATCGGTACTTCTGGCAGCAAAAAAGAAGCGGAACAGGAAGCTGCGAAAGATGCACTTCAAAAACTTGCTAAGAGTACCCAAGAACACGTATAGTTCTTATATATTTTGTTGAAATTATTTTAAAAATTTGATATAATGTACTGGTCTTTTACTTCTATATAAAAAGAAAGGAGCAAATTCATGAGTAAAATTAAAATATTTAGTTTGGGTGGACTGAACGAAAATGGTAAAAATATGTATATCGTTGAAGTCGACCAAGACCTTTTTGTGTTTGATGCAGGACTTAAATATGACAATGAGAGAACTCTTGGAATTGATTATATCATTCCTAACTTTGACTATTTAATTCAAAATCAAGAACATATTAAAGGAATTTTTTTGACACATGGACATGACAGTAATATTGGGGCCGTTCCAGATATTTTGATGGAACTTCCAAAGGTTCCGGTCTATGCGACTAAATTTACGATGGAAATGTTAAAACAAGATTTATCAGAAGAACAATTAAAGACGGCCAACTTAAAGGAAATTCGACCACACAGCAAGTTGGAATTTGGAAATTTGTCCATTTTTCCAATCGGTGTGACGCATTCCATTCCTGATGCAGTATGTTATGTATTGTATACGGAAGATGGAGCGATCGTCTATACTGGAGATTTTGTTTTTGATTCGACGATGATGGGCAATTATAAGACGGATATTGGAAAACTTGCTTATGTCGGAAAACAAGGAGTGCTTTGTCTACTATCTGAATCGATGTATGCAGAGCATTTGGGACATACGAGTCCAAATAATCGTGTTTCCGAGTTTATTCGTGATATTCTTGCGAAAAATGAAAATCGAATTATTGCCACCGTTTTTCCAGCGCACATTTATCGGATTCAAGAGATCTTTAACGAAGTGAGCAAGACCCATCGCAAGATTGTCATCATGGGAAAAATGTTACAAGAGACCATCGGGAAAGCGATTTCAATGCACTATCTTATGATCGATACTGATCGTATTGGGGATCTATCTAATTTAAATGACAAGGACGTCGTTGTGTTGATTTCAGATGAGAAACAGAAACCTTTTGCGAACCTTGAGAGAATTATGAAAGGTTTTGATAAATATATCAAGTTAAAAGAGACGGATACCATCTTCATTACGGAGCCCCCTTATGAAGGAATCGAAAAGCGTTTGGCAGTTGTCATGGATGAAATTGCCAAGATGAATGTCAATGCGGTGTCCTTATCCAGTAAGAAGCATTTGCTTCATCATGCTTCCCGTGAAGATTTGATGTTGATGATCAACTTGATGAATCCAAAATATTATTTTCCAGTGAAAGGTGAATACCGTCATCAATATGCCAATGCTGCGATTGCGGAAGAGTTGGGAATTCCTAAGGAACGTATTTTGCTTAAGCAAAATGGCGATGTGGCAGAATTTGTCGATGGAGTTTTAACGGATACACTCGAACATGTTGAAGTGGATGAGATTCTAATCGATGGTAAGAGCCAAGGAGATATCGGAGACTTAGTATTGAAAGATCGTGAGATGTTGGGCGAAAATGGGATCGTTATTTTGAGTTGTACGCTCGATCGCGCAACAAAACAGATTTTGGCAGGTCCTGAGATCTTGACACGTGGGTTTATTTTTGTGAGAGATAATCAAGATTTGTTAGAAGAAACCAAACAGATCGCCCAGGCCATCATTCAAGAACATGTAGAAGAAGATACGAAGCGAATTGACTATACAAAAATCAAAATGGAAGTAAGAGAAAAATTAGGAAAATTTTTCTATAAAGAAACAGAATGTAAGCCCATGATCATTACGGTTATTCAAGAAGTATAGAAGGAAGCAATTCCTTCTTTTTTTACAAAAATTTATAAATATTTTGAATTGATGGCTAATTTTGATATAATTATATTAAATCAAGATCGGAATCTTTATTGGAGGAAAGCGATGGAGCAAAGTCTTTTATTGGTAATTGATGTTCAAAATGATTTTGTGAACGAAAATACAAGGCACGTCTTAAAAAAGATCGATGACTTAGTAAAATCACAAAAATATGATGATGTAGTTACTCAGTTTATAAACAATTTAAAAAGATTGATTGGACAAGATAATGTAATAAATGGGGTGATAGAATGAAAACGCCTTTAAGATTTCAAATTACCGAATTTGATTGTGGTACTGTTTCTTTACAAAATGCTTTTAGTTATTTATTTGAAAGAAAAGAAATACCAGCAGAGCTTATTAAAGCTATTCATAAATATACACTTGATTGTTATGATGAAAAAGGAAATTTAGGTCAAGGTGGAACAAGTAAGGAAGCTATAAATAAACTTACTCATTGGATAACTAGATATGCGAATTCTAAAAATTTTAATGTTAAATGCGAAAGATTAGAAAAAGAAGAAGTAAATCTAGAAAATATAAAAAAATGTCTTGATCATAATGGTTGTGTTTTCATAAGGTGTTGGCAATTATGCGAGCATTATGTAATAATAACAAGAGTTAACAAAAATTATGCTTATATATTTGATCCATATTATTTAGATAAGAGGGAGTATGATAAAGATAGAGAAGTAAAGATTATTTTAAATAAACCTTTTACGCATAATAGAAAAGTATCATTAAAAAGACTTTTTTCAGAAAGTCAAAAAGATTTTTCATTAGGTGCAATTAATAATCGTGAGTGTGTATTAATTAATAAAATTTAGGGGGTGTAATATGTATACTAAAGAGGAAGAAATTATTCATTTTTTGTTCGTTGCGTTCAATGGTTTAAAAAGAAAAAAGGAAGATATTGATATGGTGTTCCATAGTATTATGGTTGGTATTATGTTGAAAAATGTCTCTTGTGATGAAGATACCGTTTATATAGGATATCTTCATGACGTTATTGAAGATACAAAATATACCTATGATGACTTACTAAATAAATATGGAAAAAAGATTGCTGATGGGGTACGTATTTTATCTGAAGATCAGAGCATTAAAGATTACGCGGAAAGGAAAGCGAACTTTGTTTCACAATTAAAAAATGCAGATAAAAATGTTTTATTAGTAGAGGTTGCTGGTAAATTACAAAATTTAGTTTCTGATTATGACTTGTATTTAAAGAATGGCAAAAACGCATTAATTACTGAAGCAGATAGTTATGAGAATTTTAAAAACTATTATTTAGAATTACAAAAAATCTTTAATGAGAAAATATCTAGTAATGTATTATTAGATCGATTTAATGAACTGGTAAAAGAGTATTTTTGTGAGGAGTAAAATTAGATAATAGTGATTCGCTCTATAATTTATTACATGAATTTAAAAATATGATCGAACGATTGAAAGGAAATCCGTAAAATGTTGTACGTACTAAGACATGGACAAGTGGATACGAATGTTAAAAAACAAATAAATGGCTGGAATGAAGAGCATTTAAGTGAAGTAGGAATAAAGCAAGCCATTGCTGTTGGACAAGACCTTAAAAATATTCCGTTTGATGTTATCTTCTGTTCTCCCTTATTAAGGACAAAACAAACTTATGATTATTTAAACATCAAAAATGTTCCTGTCATCTATGATGATCGAATCAAAGAGCGGAATGCCAACAGCATGGTTGGTAGGGCTGTTCAGTTATTAAATAAAGATCTTTGGTATGATCCAACAAAGAATGTTGTATATGAAGATGCCGAAGGCTTTCAAAGTATTATCAATCGAGTTCATTCTATATTAGAAGAGATCAAAAATAATTACCAAGATCAAAATGTTTTGATCATTACACATGGGGATGTATGTAAAGCGATCTATTTGTATTTTCATCCTCATACTCAAGATATTCACAAATTTCGGCAAGATAATTGTGAATTCGTCTCTTATAGATTTGGTGATCCTTATGAATAAAAATAAAATCTATACGATTTTGATCATCTTCTTTTCTATTATTTGTGGAATAATTTCCAAAGATTATTATTTGGGTACAGCCATCCTTATCTGTGGGATTTTAAATGCTTATTATGCTAGTATTGGCAAAACTTACAACTATATATTTGGGGCTCTATATTGTGTATTAAGCGCTTATGTTAGCTATATCAATGGATTATACGGTATTGCCATTTTATCATTATTTGTCTATTTTCCTTTACAAGTTCAAGGATATATTAGTTGGCTCAAGAAAAAAGATGCTCGTCATGAAGTAAATATTAGAAAGTTTACTTTAAAAAATTCTATCATGATCGTTGGTAGTTGTATCTTAGGGAGCATCCTTTTAGGACTATTCTTAACTAAAATACCAAATCAGCAATTAGCGTTCTTAGATTCTAGTAGTAACATCATTAATCTGTGTGGGATCATCCTTATGAATTTAAGATTTCAAGAGTGTTGGTGGGTATGGTTATTTAATAATACGATTGATTTATCGATATGGATCATCAATGTGATCCACCAAAGTCCCAATGCCGTCATGATGTTATTGGTGTCCATTGGATATTTATTGATCAATGTCTATGGACTAGTCCAATGGCTAAAAAAGGCAAGGGCAGAATAACTTTTCAAAAAAGTAAAGCAAAAAGTGTCAGCAACAAGGAGCTTTTTTGTATGCTTTTTCTTTTTGGACCGATACTATAGATGGTGATCTTATGAAAGTAAGACTTGGTTATGTAGCGATTCCTTTGACGCTTGATATCACTTGTTCTAGCACCATTACTTATACGAATTATCAAAAATTATCGAAAGTTGAACAACGGCAAAAATTGGATGCATTGATTCGTTCCAATCTTGCGGATTTAAAGAAGGTGCTTTTGTATAATCAGCGCAACGAGATTCATTTTTATCGGCTCACTTCTAAATTGTTGCCTTTGGTGACGCACGAGCAAGTGCATTTTTCATATTATCGACCTTATCAAACGCTCTATCGGGAGTTGGGAGCTTTGATTGATCAGGCTGGATTGCGTCTAGATCTACATCCCGATCAATTTGCGGTCTTAAATAGTGAGCGAGGGGAAGTAGTAGAAAATACTTTTCGGATTCTTAAAGCCCATCATCAATTACTTACGATGCTTGCGCTTCCGCAAGGAAAGCTGATTTTGCATGTGGGAAGTTCTACCGGTGGTAAAGAAGCGGCCCTCAAGCGATTTAAGGATCAGTTTTATAAATTGCCGATCGCGATTCAACACCGGATCGTCATCGAAAACGATGATAAAGTATTTGATGTTTTAGATGTTTTGAAGCTCTGTCAAGAGTTAAAGGTACCAATGGTACTTGATTATCATCATTTTTTGTGTAATAATAAGGGGGAAAAAATCGAAGATTATCTAAGAATGATATTTGATACCTGGAAAGGGACCGGATTGTTACCTAAAATTCATTTTTCATCTCCTAAAAATAAGACTAAAAAAGAGTTTCGTAGTCACAGTGCGTATATTGATGGTGCGGCCTTTGTTACGTTTTTGAAGGTTCTTAAACCTTTTGATCAGGATGTCGATATCATGTTGGAAGCGAAAGAAAAAGATCGAGCTTTATTTGATTTAGTGAGACAATTACGTTATCTTGAAGATTATTTGTTCATCGATCAGACGACGTTTATTGTCTAGAGAGGAGGATTCGATGCAAGAGAACGGAGTAATTCAAGAAGTACGAAGCAAAGTAGATATCGTCGACGTCATTGGAGAAAAGATACCTCTTGTTCAAAAGGGCAAGAACTTTTTTGGAGTCTGTCCGTTTCACGATGATACCAATCCATCGATGAGTGTCTCTAGAGAAAAGCAGATCTACACTTGCTTTTCGTGTCATGCGACAGGAAACGTCTTTCAGTTTTTGATGGATTATGAACATATTGATTTTCGAAGTGCTCTTGAAATTTTAGCCAATCGAGTGGGTGTTCCTCTTAGCAATATCAAGGTCAAAAAGCAGTCCAGTGCTTATGATGAATGGTATGATATCTATCGTTTAAGTGCGAAATATTTTCAAAATAATATCAATACGAGCCAAGGGAAAAAGGCGCGTGCTTATCTTGCCTCTAGACAGTTGGGGGAAGAGGTCATCAAAGAATTTGAAATTGGTCTTTCGCTTGCGAATAGTGATGATTTGACCAAGTTGCTCACACAGAAAAATTATTCTTTGACGACGCTCAATAAAATCGGTTTGTCCGCGGATCGTCGCGATGCTTTTATTGATCGAATCATGTTTCCACTCTATGATGTTGCTGGACGGATTGTCGGTTTTTCTGGTCGCATTTACGAAAAAACGGGTGCGAATAAGTATCTCAATACGAAAGAGACGCCGATCTTTAAGAAGGGGTTGACCCTCTATCATTATCACGTTGCGAAAGAAGAGACAAGAGTGCAAAAACAAGTCATCGTCATGGAAGGATTTATGGATGTGATTCGTGCTTCTACCATCGGTATTCGCAATACGGTTGCTTTGATGGGAACGGCCATGACCGATGATCAAGTACAACTCTTAAAACGCTTGTCACCTTCGATTCTTCTATGTCTTGATGGCGATGCTCCAGGAAAGAAGGCGACTCTTGCGGTAGGAGAGCATTTGATGCAGGCTGGAATTGAGCCCAAAGTGATTGCGCTCGATCATGACTATGATCCTGATTCTTATATTTTAGAATTTGGTAAAGAGCGTTTTCAAAGTCTCATCGATCAAGCTCTACATTTTAGTGATTATAAAATCAAAGTTTTAAAAGATCAAGTCAACTTCAAAAGTGATGAAGAAAAAGCCAACTATATCAATCAAGTTTTGGCGGAAGCGGGAAAAATTGAGGATCCAATTCGTGTCGAAATTATGCTAAAAACACTTGCAAAAGAGTTCGATATCGGTTATAATACCCTAGAAAAAAGATTTCAGGAGTTTAAAGAGCAAAAAACGCTTTCTAAGATTCAGATTCCGGAAAAGCCCGCAAAGAAAAAGTATGATAAATATCAGAAGGCGATCATGGCGATTCTTTATTATATGTTGCAAGATTCTTTTGTGATCGATCAATATGAGAAAGAAGGGTTGTATTTTCCGGATGAGAAATGTCGGTTCTTAGCAAGTGAGATCTCGTATTATTATAAGAAATATGGTACAATTGTAATTGCAGATTTTTATACGTATTTACAAGATAAAACAGAACTGTTGGCTCTATTCAATGAAATTTTAGCGCAATCTTTTGAAGATGAGGTTTCTAAAGATACAATTTTTGATTATTTTAAAGTGGTAAGGGCGTATAATTTGAACCTAGAAATGAAAAGGTTACAGGGTATGATGGAAAAAGAAGTCGATCCACTCGAACAAGCAAAAATTGCGGAGCGCATAAGGAAGTTAAGAATAGGGAACTAAGGATATAAGGAGCTGAAGAAATCATGGTCGAAGAAATTAAGACGCTTGAAGAGCGTAAAAGTAAATTAATTGCTTTAGGTAAGGAGCAAGGATTCATCACTTATGAACAGTTGGCAGATGAATTAAAGGGGCTTGAAATTGATAGTGATACACTAGATGATCTATATAATAGTTTTGTAGAGCAACAGATTGAAATCGTATCCGAAGATGGAAATGTTGCGGATGATGAAGAGGATCCAACGGGTGGAAACGTAGAGGACCTAACGCTTACGAAAGATGTCAAAATCAACGATCCTGTTCGTATGTATCTAAAAGAAATTGGACGGATCAATTTGCTTACTTCTGATGAAGAGTTTGAGTATGCGCGTCTTGCGGAACAAGGGGACGAATATGCGAAACGGATGCTTGCAGAATCGAATTTGCGTTTGGTCGTATCGATTGCGAAACGTTATGTAGGACGTGGCATGTTGTTCTTAGATTTGATTCAGGAAGGGAATATTGGTCTGATGAAGGCTGTCGATAAATTTGATCCAACGAAGGGTTATAAATTTTCGACTTATGCGACTTGGTGGATTCGTCAAGCCATCACTAGAGCGATTGCCGATCAGGCACGTACCATTCGTGTACCTGTTCATATGGTTGAGACGATCAACAAGCTTGCTCGTGTGCAACGTCAGTTGACCCAAGAGTTAAATCGGGAGCCAACCGATGAAGAAATTGCTAAAAAACTTAATATCTCGGTCGAAAAAGTTCGCGAGGTCTATAAGATCAGTCAAGATCCAGTCTCACTTGAGACTCCGATCGGAGAGGAAGAGGACAGCCATCTAGGCGATTTCATTCGTGATGAGCGAACGATGAGTCCGGAAGAGTATGCGACAGTGGAGATGTTAAAAGAAGAGCTTTCTGGTGTTTTGCTTACTTTGACCGATCGTGAAGAGCGGGTGTTACGTCTTCGCTTTGGGTTAGATGATGGACAATGTCGGACACTGGAAGAAGTTGGCCAAATTTTTGGTGTTACAAGAGAGCGTATTCGTCAAATTGAAGCCAAAGCACTTCGCAAGTTGCGTCATCCTTCTCGTTCTCGAAAACTTAAGGATTTCTTGACCGATTAATGAAGATCAGTAAGCGCATTCAAGCAGTCGGTGACTTGGTGCCTAAGCACAGTCGGGTGCTCGATGTCGGATGTGATCATGCCCTTTTGGACATTTATCTCATTCAAAGAGATCAAGATATTCATCCGATTGCGTCCGATATTGCCAAAGGACCTTTGGAACATGCAAGAGAAAATGTCTCCAGTTGGAAAATGACGGATCAAATTGAAATTAAAGAAGGCAATGGGTTAGCGGCGATCACTCCACAGACGGATACGGTCGTCATTGCCGGTATGGGTGGTCGAACGATCTATGGCATATTAAAAAACCAGCGAAATTTGTTGGCTGGTGTAAAAACGTTAATTTTGTCACCGAACAGCGATGTTCCACTTGTTCGAAGTATTGCCTCTCATTTAGGATATCATTTGACGAAAGAGGAATTGGTGGAAGATCACAAAATCCTCTATCATCTTTTGAAATTTGAAAAGGGTAGGCAAAAATATTCGAAGCGCGAGATCTATTTTGGACCACTTCTGTTACAAGAACGTCCAAAATTATTTGAGGTCTATTTCGATCGTGAACTCGAGAAAAAGAAGATCAATCAACGATTGCTTCCTAAAAAATATTGGCGTCGTCATTATCTCCTTCGTCGGGAAATTAAATGGATCGAAGAAGAATTAAAAAAATAAGGGAAATGCTGTGATTTCCCTTTTTATGTGGTCTTTTTATGATTGATCCCAATCATACTTCCTAGGATCGAGGAGATAAGTAAGATCCCATCATAGAGCCACGTCTTAAGATGCATTCCTTCTTGAAAGCCAAGATAGGAAAGAAGAAATAGAAATACTAAGAAGATCAAGCCAATTTTTAATCCTTCTAGCCAACCGTTTTCTTTGCTGTGTCGGCCAATAAACCATCCTCCTAAAAGCATCGATACGATGGGAATGATCATTTTGATATAGCCGGCCACGGTACTATTTAAAAAATTGAAATGATGAAAGACGGTCGTCAGGAAGATCAATAGTAAAAATGAGAGCATAATTACGAGAAAACTTTTTAAATATTTTTGAATCATATGAATCACATCCTGTTATACTCTATGTTATAGAATAAAACGTTAGAACTTCCATCACAATATAATGGGTGATGTTTATGTATGCTACAGTGATCATCAGGACGTTTCTTATTTATGCTTTGATTACTATCGTCTATCGATTTATCGATCAAAGAGCTGTTCGTGATCTTGGTGTTATAGATTGGACGATCTCTATTTTAATTGCTATTTTAGCATCGCATTCGATTGAACATTTGGACCAGAGTATTTTTTTATCGATTGTTCCCATTTTGTTGTTGATCGGAATGCAGAAAAGCATCCTTTATCGTTCTTTTAAAAATAGAAAAGTTCGAAATGTTTTTGAGAAGGAACCATCCGTTCTCATCGATCGAGGGAAGGTACATTTTAGTGAACTAGTTAAGCAACATTATCATTTGGACGATTTGTTTAAAAAATTGCGCTCGAAGGGAATCAAGAATATCGAAGAAGTGGACTACGCCATTTTGGAAACGAATGGAAAATTGTCGGTATTTTCGAAAGATGGCAAAGCGGGGCACGACTATCCTCTGGCGCTCATTTTAGATGGCAAGATCCAACCCGATACGCTTCGACAAATTTCTAAAACTGAAGCTTGGTTACATTCGATGCTCGATCGAGAACGAGTGCGGTTAGAAGATATTTTTTATGGCTTTTACCGAGAAAAACAATTATATATTATTAAGAATAGTGAATTAATAAAAAAATAAACGCCGTTAAGCGTTTACTTTAAAATCCGATTTTTTTATTTGTTTTTGGGGGTGTTGAAAAATCATATTCTTCTCGCCAGTTGAGAAGCTCTTCTAACGTCATTTTCTTTTTCATCTGTTCTTTTGAAAGATAATAGGTAATAGCAAGAAGATCACGATGATCGACCCATACGGGTGCGTTTGTACCAATCGCTTTGTAAGTATCATAATCAAAATCGAACATGTTCGCTATCAATCTTTTGAAGAATGGCTGACGTCGTACAATGAGGGGTTTTTTTAATATTGAATTTTGAATATCGGCGACGAAGAGATTTTTAACTTTATATGTTTTCATGGAATCCTCTCCTTTTGAGTGCTTATTTTATCATAAAACATGGACAGTGTCAAACTCGACAAAGTTTGCGGTCCTTTTTCTTTATACTGCTTCATAGGATATATTGGTGATCATACATGAAAAAGTTGTTGGTAATTGCTTTCATTTTTGTAGTAGCTACTTTTTTTATCATCGATCGAAAACACACCACAGAAGAGGAGACGCTCGCTTTAAAAGAAGAAGAGACCTCTGTTTCCGAGAAAAGAGCGATGTTCCTCTCCTATATTGAAAATGAGAAATATTTTGGGTATAAGACGACTGCGGAACAACAAAAAAATATGGATTATATTATTGAAAATATGGTCAACAGTGGTTTTAATATGTTGATCTTTCATGTTCGGGGCTTTTCAGATGCTTGGTATCAATCCACCATTTTTCCCTGGAGTTCTTCTTTTTATGGGGAAGAGGGCATTGGACCTTCTTTTGATCCTTTAGAGTATTTGATTGAAAAAGCGCACGCCCACAAGATTGAAGTGCATGCTTGGATCAATCCTTATCGTATTCGCAATACGACGGATATTGCTTCGATCAGCGAAGACAATCCAGCTTTTGCTTGGCTTTCAACCTCCAATGTCAAAGTAATCCCAGAGAAGGGCATCTTTTATAATCCTGCTAGCGAAGAAGTACGGTCTTTGATTGTCGCAGGGGTACAAGAAATTATCAATCGCTATGACATCGATGGAATTCATTTTGATGATTATTTTTATCCAGACGATACGATCGATCTAGATTCTTATCAAGACTATCAAAAACAAGGAGGCACCAAAACTTTAAGTGAATATCGTCTAGAGAATGTTAACAAATTAATTCATGACGTCTATCAAGCGATCAAAACGAAAGATGAAACGTTGGTCTTTGGAGTTTCTCCGGAGGGCAATATCGATAACAATTATGCTTCTAATTATGCAGATGTTAGAACCTGGGCCAGCGTCGAAGGCTATGTTGACTACTTGATGCCACAGATTTATTTTGGGTTTGAAAATGAGCGACGTCCTTTTCTAGAGACAGTTACCATGTGGAATGATCTTATTACGGCGCCCGATGTCAAGTTGCTCCCCGCTTTAGCTTTTTATAAAGTAGGAACAGAAGATCAAAATGCCAAAAGTGGAGCGATGGAATGGATTGAAAATGATGACATCATCAAAAAAGAAATCTTAGTGAGCAGAAATTTAAGTCAATATGCAGGTTTTTCATTATTTCGGTATGACTATCTTTTTAGTGAAGACTATTATACACAGACGACCCTCAAAGAAATTGAACATATGAATGAAATTATTCGATAACATTGACAAATACTCTAAAATGTTGTATAATATGGCTCCAAAGAGGGGAAGAATTATGGAGGATCACGCAAAAAGAGATTTTATTGCATTGATTTTTGAAGGATACTTGAAGCGTAAAGCAGAAAAAAGATTATATCAAAGAGATAGTGAAATTCCGCAGATGATTATTGCACTTTATTATCATACGGTTCAAAATCCTTATTTCAATATCATTTATAATAACTTTAAAAGAAATTATTTGTATAATGAAAGCCGCATTGATGAGGATTTGAGTGACGAAGAGCGTGCAGGCTTATCAAGGGTTTATGATTATATTAAAAGTTATGATTTCAGCAAGCAAAAGTTCGATATTTTTGTCGAAGCTTTAAAGATTCATGAACTTTTATATTCCGCTTGTCCAGAACCTAGTTTTGGAGGAAGTTTGCGTACTTCTTCTGCACTTCTTATGAATTCGGAAGTCGAAGTCCCTCCTGCAGAAGAAGCCAGAGCTTATTTTCAATCTTATATTGGGAAAGTTCTTCCTAAAGTTGATCTTGACAATCCTATTTCTATTTTCGACTACATCAATGCTTGTATTTATGTTACAACCGAATTAACGAAAGCCCAACCTTTTTCAGATGGGAACAAAAGAACTTTCCGTTCACTACTAAATTTAATGTTTAAACAGTATAATTTGCCTCCAATTTATGTCAAAACGAGAGAACGTAAAGAATATAAAGACGCTTTAATGAAAGCTTTTAAAAATAGAGACTATGTTGATTTACAACAATTTTATTACTATAAGATTTGTGATGCGATCTATGATTTGGATATTTTACCAGACCTTAAGGGACAGGAAAATGCCAAAGGGGATCAAAAAGTTAAAAAAGCAGATTTTCCAAACTAAGGGAAATCTTTTTATTTTCTCTTTTCCAAAGCAGAAGATTGCGGTATAATAATAGTGGTGATAAGATGAAACGTTTGAATCAAAAAGGTTTTACTTTAGTTGAGTTGTTGGGAGTATTCGCTATTCTTAGTATCATTATGTTGGTGGCAATTCCGAATGTGATGGGAATTCTTGATAAGAATAAGAAGAATACGTATATTCAACATGCGAAACAGATGATTGCGCTTGCGGAATATAAGCTGAATTCTGATAGTACCATTCGTAAACCCACCACGGGAAATGTTATTGTTTTTAGTTTGAGTTGCCTTGGAAATTCTGATATCGAGACGGGTCCTGAGGGTGGAGATTATATTCGTGATCAATCTTTTGTAGCTATTACACGTTCCGGTAATCGGTATCAATATTATGTTACACTTAGAGAGACTACTAAGAATGATCCGCAAGGTTTGGAATTGATTTCTCAGGACGAGTTAAATAAAACGACGGCCAGCAATCATATCATGAATCTTACGACCCAGTATGGAACCGATGTGGGAAGTACGTTGTCCGGTCTTGGAATCGTCCAATATAAGTGCTAAAAATATGGGCGTTTATTCTTGACGCATAGTTATGATTGTGTTACAATGATAATATCAATGGTAGGAGGAAAATAAAGTGAGAAGATTAAATAAAAAAGGATTTACATTAATTGAGTTATTGGCAGTTATCATCATTTTAGGTGTGTTATTATTGATTGCTATTCCTGCGATGACGGGAATTATCGAAGGTGCAAAGAAAGACGCATTTATTTCAACGGCTAGAAATTATATTACACAAGTACGTTATTATGCTCTTCAAGGAGATTATGAATTGCCAGGGCAGAATGCTTGTGTCTATGTTCCAATCAATGGAATTGAACTTGAAAAAGGAAGTTCAACAAAGAGTGTCTATGACAAACCTTGGGTTGAGGGAAAAGCTTATGTTGTAATTAGCAATGTTCCACAAGATAATGGACAAGATCGCTATACTTATTATTTTGCGGGTATTGATTCAGAGAACAATGGTATTGCTCAGACGGAAGAGAATGCTATGGTTCGTAACGATGTAAAACGTCGTAGTTCAGATTTGAGCAGTCAAATTCTTGCAACGCCAAAAGTTGGTGAGACGACTTGTACTCTTGGTACAAGTTCATAAGTTCTCGGTCGAGAACTTTTTTTCTCGAATAAAAGAGGTGAAGTTATGGCAAAAAGAGAGAAATTATTGATTGGATCGCATGTATCTTTTCGTCGAGAGGATCAACTGTTAGGTAGTTTAAAGGAAGCACTGCAATATCAATCGACGACTTTTATGTTTTATACAGGAGCGCCACAGAATACCCTACGGTATCCGATCGATTTAGAAATTACAAAAGCTGCACGAGAAGAAATGAGGCGGCAGGGAATCGATCCTGAAACGGTCATTGTGCATGCACCTTATATTATCAACTTGGCAAATGTCGATGAAGAAAAACATCAATTTTCTATTCGTTTTCTTAAAGAAGAATTAAAGCGCTGTGAACAATTAGGAATTCAGTATATGGTCTTACATCCAGGAAGTCATGTTGGCAGTGGAATCGATCTTGGAATTGAACAGATTATTGATGGGCTCAATCAAATTTTAAAAGATACGAACGTCATGATCTTGCTAGAGACGATGGCTGGTAAAGGGAGCGAGATTGGCAGTAGATTTGAAGAACTTCATCGAATCATTGCTGGCGTTCATGAGCAGAGCCGTATTGGGGTGTGTCTTGATACGTGTCATTTGCATGATGCAGGTTATGATGTAAAAGATTTTGATCATCTATTGGATGAATTTGATCGAATTGTCGGATTGTCATATGTTCATTGCATTCATATCAACGATAGTAAAAATCCGCAAGCTTCTCACAAAGATCGTCATGAAAATATTGGTTTTGGGGCCATCGGTTTTGAAGCACTTTTAAAAATTATTGAACATCCGAAACTTCAAGATATTCCCAAGATTTTAGAGACCCCTTATATTGATCGCTTGTATCCTCCTTATAAAGAAGAGATTGAAATGATCAGAGCACGCACTTTTGATCCGAAATTACAAGAAGAAATCATGAAAAAACAAGTTCATTAAGATAAGAACTTGTTTTTTGTTTCAATATAAAGTTGTTTTAATTTTGCAAAAACATACGGATCTAATTTTTGTTCTAACTCTTTGAGTTGAACGGTTGGATCTCCTTGGTAAAAGTTTTTCCAATAATTTTTAAGATAGAAATAAATCGTCTCAAGATCGGCATCACTTAGTTCGACGCCTTTTTGTTGAGCAAACTTTTTGATATCTTCTTTTTGAATGGTTTGAATATAGTTTTCAATGATTTTTTCGTACATTCTTTTCCTCCGTTAAAATATATGCAATAACTTTTTAAATATGAGCCAAACTATTATTGGTGAGAAGCATGAAAAGTAAGAGCCAAAGCACTTTAATCGCTAAAAATAAAGAAGCCGAACAATCATCGCGACGTTTTTTGTTTTTGACTATTTTGGTTGTAGGACTTTTTTTGATACTTTTTTTCCGTCTTTATGACATGATCTATATTCAAAGAGAAGTCTATCAAAAAAAATTGGATCAAATTGCTCATGTGATCGTGGAAGGAAACAGTGCCCCAAGAGGGAGAATTTATGATCGGAATTATAATCTGTTGGTCGATAATAAGGGCATGAAGACGATCTATTATCAGAAAGATAAAGATCGCACGACCGAAGAGGAATTGGAGCTTGCCTATCAAGTCAGTCCCCATCTTACCTTAGATACTTCTAAATTGGCTCTACGGAATCTTAAAGAATTTTGGTTGGCAGAACATCCAAAAGAAGGAAATGCCAAGATCAGCGAAGAAGAGTGGCGAAAACTTGAGGAACGAAGGCTTTCAGAGAGCGATATTGAAAATTTGAAAATCGATCGAATCACGGAGGAAGATTTAAGTATCTATCAAGAAGAAGAGAGGAAGACGGCGTATCTTTATTACTTGATGAATCGAGGTTTTTCTTATGACGAAAAGATTATTAAGAGCGACTCAGTCAGTGAAGAAGAATATGCTTATGTAGCTGAACACAATTCTTCATTGGGTGGATTTCATGTAAAGCTGGATTGGGAGCGGATCTATTTATATGGAGATACTTTTCGAACAATTTTAGGAACGGTGAGCAATCAAAATCAGGGAATTCCTGAGGAACTGGTCGATATGTATTTGAAAAAAGGTTATTCTTTAAATGATCGTGTAGGTATCAGTTATCTAGAACAACAATATGAAGAACTTTTACGTGGGAAAAAAGCGAAATATCAGGTTGTAAATCGTTATAAGCTTCAGTTGGTGGAAGAAGAAGAGCGTGGTCAAGATCTCGTTCTTACGATCGATATTCATCTCCAACAGGCCGTGGAAGAAATATTAAAAGAAGAAATTGCTATGGCCAAATTGACTCCAAATACTGAGTTTTATAATCGCAGTTTTGTCGTCATTCAAGATCCTAATACGGGAGAAATTCTAGCGATGAGTGGGAAACAGTTACTTACTAAGAATGGACAAAAAGAATTCTATGATTATACACCTGGCGTTGTCACTTCGCCAATGACTGTCGGGAGTGTCGTCAAAGGCGCTTCCATTTTGGTGGGATACAATACGGGGGTCATTCAAATTGGTGAATATCAACAAGATGAATGTATTAAGATTCTATCGACGCCAATAAAATGTTCTTGGAAGACGCTGGGAAGGATCAACGATATTCAGGCATTGGCACTGTCGTCGAACATCTATCAATTTAAGATTGCAATGAAGGTTGGGGGAGCTGTATATCAATATAATCAGCCACTAAAAATTAATCCAGAAGCTTTTACGATTTATCGCAATACGTATCAGCAGTTTGGTTTAGGAGTCAAAACAGGGATTGATTTGCCTTTAGAAAGTTTAGGATACAAGGGGACCTCGACTTTACCAGGACATTTGCTTGATTTTTCAATGGGGCAATATGATACTTATACACCAATTCAACTTTCACAATATGTTTCGACTATTGCCAATGGTGGATCAAGATTGCAACCTCATCTATTAAAAGAAATTCATGCGGCGACAGAGGGAAGTGCACTAGGAGATTTACTTGAGCAAGTGCAACCAGTCGAATTAAATAAAATTGATACGGAGGAACGATTTTTAAATCGGGTCAAAGAAGGATTTCATGCGGTAACTATGGCCAGTTATGGAATTGGGCACAATTATATAGACAATCGTTATGATCCGAGTGGGAAAACTGGTACGAGTGAAAGTTTTATGGATCAAGATGGTGATGGCATCATCGATACCGAGACGATCAGTACGGCCTTTGTCGGTTATGCCCCTAGTGAAAATCCTAAGATGAGTATCGTTGTGATGAGTCCTGATGTCAACAATCCCAACGGTCGAAGTAGTTACAGTAGTATGGTTACGAGGACCATTACCAAGCGCGTCAGCGATAAATACTTTGAACTTTATCCACCTTTTTGATAAATGCTTTACATTGTTTTACTTTCTTATCTTAGCTTTTTTTGTGTAAAAATTGACAGGGGGGGGGGGTTGTATTTTTATAATAAAAGGGAAAGGTAGTGAAAAAGTGGAAAAAAGGAAACGGATATTGGCGTGGATACTTCCAATAACGATAGGACTAATAGTATTAGTAGGAGTAAGTTATGCTTGGTTACATCTAACTTTAAATGGAAAAAACGGTAATACGCTTAAGGCTGGTAATCTCTCATTAGAGTTGGATGATAAAGAGAGTAATGGTATCACTATGGGAAAAGCCTTACCGATGAGTGATGAGGTAGGACTAAGTAAGGATCCCTATCACTTTACGTTAACAAATAACGGAAATGTACCATCCAGATATACGATTTATCTAGAAGATGTAGATGTAGAAAAGCCAAAATTAAAAGATGAAATAATTAGACTTGGGTTAAGCAAGGACGGAATAAATATTTCAATGATTGGAAAAATTGATTATAGCACTGGACCTTACATTAATCTACATAAATTATTGTCTGAAACCAAGCAAGGAGAACAAAGGGTATTAGATACCGGAATTATATACCCAAGTGAAAATTATAGTTATGATTTAAGACTATGGATAGATAGTGAAGTCACAAATCCAGAAGATGTTGCTGGAAAAGTATTCAATGGAAAGATAAAGGTAGTAGGAAAACAGTTAATCCCAACGCCAGAAGATTGTTTTGAATTTGATGAAAGTTCAGGAACAATTATTGCATATTTGTGTGGGACATATCTAGGAGATATTGATTCAACCAATTTGCGTCCTAATACAGATGAACAAAGTCCAGCGGGAGAGATTATTACAGATGTTGTTATTCCGAATACAATTAAAGGGACTGCTGTAAAAAGTATAGGATATTCTGATTCTGCTAATGAAAAATGCCAAAGTAATAATTATTGCTCAAACGGTGGCTTTCCTTTTTCGTTTCATAACAATGGTTTAGGTATCACGAGTGTAGTAATACCAGAAGGAGTAACCGAAATAGCCCAAAGAGCTTTTTATGGGAATGAATTAACAAGTACTACAATTCCCTCAAGTGTCACTTCGATAGGAAATCAGGCTTTTGCAGATAATAACATAACTAGTGTAATAATTCCCTCAAGTGTAAAATCTATAGAATATGGAGTTTTTTCAAATAGTATGA